>CACXGE010000019.1 GCA_902767135.1 uncultured Lachnospiraceae bacterium
AAATCTCTGATTTGTGTGCATCAGCTTTACGAAACTTCCATGGAATACATTTATAGTGGTCTCAATTTTGAGATGGAAGTTTCGTAATTGTTCAGTGAGGGATAGCGAACTGAGTTCACTCACTCTTGGTTAGTTTTAATTATAATCATAAAAAAACAGAATTGTCAACTTAGAAATTTAAATAGGTTAACAAATCGTTGACATTATATTACTCATACTATATACTAAAAGTCAATTTTTAAGTATCTGTTCAGGGCTACGGAACAGATACGAGAAATACTTTAATATGAAATATAAAGGATAAAAAAGTGGATTATAGAAATGGAATAAAGCAGTTTTCAAATTATAAAGGATTTCAAGGATGGGTAATTGCAAAGGCGGTGTATCAACGAAGTAAGATTTCCTGTGCTGGTATCGGACAGGGATGCATTCTTGTGAAACAACGTAGTCGCTATGCAATCTTGCAATCCTCCTGGATAAAAGAAAATATGGAAGAATCAGTAACAATCACATTGATGGAGCCAGATAGAGAAATACTGGTGGAAGATGCGGTACATAGGGGGGCAGAAAAATTCTGTAAAGAAGGAGAGGGAAAATTTTTTCCCATAGGAGAAATCCAGGACTTTGTCACAGATGTGAAGGATGACAATGCAATTCACCGCACCTCTCATCCCATCGTTCCAGGGTTGGAAATTTTGGAATATGTTTTATCAAAAATAGATACACAGGAAGTACAAGTGACACAAGAGGTATATTTGGAAATATATTTTAAACATCCATTGTTTGCAGGCAGAAAGGTTGAAATCCGGTGGAAGGATACAACCGGGACGAAATATGGAAAAGAGTGGGAATTTGAAGGGATAAATGATAAGGTTTATTTTAATGGAAAACTTACAATGATAGATGGAGAAAAAAGAAAGAATGGGATAGAACATGGATGAGGTTTATATTATTACAGGTGCCAGAAGCTATATTGGAGTAGAGCAGGGGATGTATCGCCATGTGCCGGCGGAACAGTTGGGTGCTTTCGTAGTTGGCAAGGTAATAGAAAAAATGGGGGAAGGATTTTGTGTGGAGGATATTGATCTTGTCATTGCCGGAAACGGTGTAGGTGCAGGGGGGAATATAGCGCGTCTTATGACACTCACTGCAAAGCTGCCGGAATCTATTCCTGCTTTTTCTGTAGATTTACAATGTGGCTCAGGATTAGAGAGTATTGCAATCGGAGCAGCAAAAATCAAATCCGGTCAGGCACAGGTGGTGCTGGCGGGAGGGTTTGAGAGTAGTTCTACTGCTCCAAGACGTGGATATCACAGAAACCACCCTGACTTTGAAAAATATGAGAAGATATACAAAGATGGCTGGTATCCTGTGGCAAAATTTGCTCCTGGGGAGCACCGTGAAAAGACCATGTTAGAGGGTGCTGAGAAGACGGCTCTTTGGTATGAAATTACAAGGGAGCAGTTAAATCCATGGGTATTGGGTTCTCATGCAGCCGCTATCAAAGCAGAGCAAGAAGGTATCCTGGATGATGTTTTGGTGGAGGTGTTGAAAGGCTGTAACAAAGATGAGGGTATCAGACATCAAATGAGTGAGAAACTTTTGAACCGCCTTCCCTTGATTTTGCCAAAAGGTCAGGTGTTGACGGCTGCTAATACTTGCCTGACCAATGATGGGGCGGCTTTTGTTATGCTTGCCAGCCAGGAGTATGTAAATTCCCATCACCTGAAACCTATGGGAAAATTTTTGGATGTTGTAGAAGTTGGAGGTGACCCTTCCATGAGTCCCCAGACAGCGATTCTTGCCGTGGAGAAAATGCTTCATAAACATCATCTAAGTCCGGAACAAATAGACATTTATGAGTGTAATGAAGCGTTTGCAGTGATTGATGAGCTGTTCTGCCGCAGATTTGGAAAAGAGTTAATGAACAGATACAATATCTACGGAGGCGCACTTGCCTATGGCCATCCTTATGGTGCATCAGGGGGAATTATTACACTTCATGGTTTGACAGCGTTAAAAAATACAGGAGGAACTTATGGTATTTTTAGCGTGGCTGCAGCAGGGGGAGTGGGTACAGCTATTTTAGTAGAAAATATATGGTTCTGAACAGATATGGTTTTGCAATAATAAGTTGAGGAAGTCCTATGAAAAATTTTAAGAATGAAAAAATAAAAAACTATTTTGATATGATAAAGATACAGGCACAGACCTTTCCTAAAAAGCAGGCATTGATTGTGGACGGTATATCTTACACTTATGAGGAATTAAGTAATAGGGTAGAGAAAATAAGACAGGAACAGTTTTTACCTGGACACAGTGAAAAAAAACAATTGTATTTGATACATGAGGACAATATTTTGAGTCAGCTTTTATTATTTCTAGCGTGTCAGGGAACAAATTATATTCCGTTGATTGTACCATATGACCATGAAGTGGAGGAATTTAAAAATGTAGATTCCACAGTTCCTGACAACAGTATTATGGCAGTATGTACTTCGGGTTCTTCCGGAACCCCTAAAATTTTGTATCGAAACTTAAATAGCTGGTATGACTTCTTTTCAATCCAAAATGAAATATTTCATATAAATGAAGATACAAGAATGTTTGTTCAGGGAAGTCTGGCATTTACAGGAAATTTAAACCTTTATATGGATGTTCTCTCGGTGGGAGCAACAATGGTTGCAGAAAATGGCTTTTATCCCCGCAAATGGGAGCAGGTGATAAACGCACAGGGTGTCAATCTTATTTATCTCATACCTTCTAAGTTAATGTTATTGCCCGGTATTTATCATGAGCCTAATTTTAAAGTTCATACAATTTTGGCAGGCTCACAAAGTCTGGGGCAGAAAGATGTAGGAAAATTAAAGAAGGTTTTTCCAAATACAAAAATTGTGCTTTATTATGGTGCAAGTGAGTTAAATTATATTACCTATGTGACAGATGATCAGATGGGAACACAGCGAAATCTTATAGGAAAACCATTTCCAGGGGTTGAGGTTTATATAAAAGAGGAAGAAATGTATGTGAATACACCCTATCATGTAGAGGGGATAGAAATCCCATTTTCGTTAAAAGACAGTGGGTGTCAGGATGGGGAAGGCATTTTTTATTTTATTGGAAGAAAAGATGACATTATCAATATCCGTGGACGGAAGGTATCAGCGTTAAAAATAGAAAATGCTGTGGCCGCTTCTATAGAAGGCATCCAGGAAGTAGCAGTGGCAGCTCTTCCCCAGGGAGAGGAGCAGGTTCTCACTGCTTTTGTAGTTTTTGATGAAAAGTATAAAGAAATTTATGACACGAAAGCGTTTGAAAAGTCTCACCCTCAAAAGCAAATAAGGGAACAATTACAGAAAGTGTTGAAAACTTATGAAATTCCACGATACTGGATTACCATGGCACAACTTCCAAAGACAGACAGTGGGAAGGTGGATAAGAAACAGTTAAGCAGATGTATTTCTCTTTAATTGCTTCATCAATATAAAATACACTGGAACGATTACTAAAATTCCGGCAAGGAATGTAACTCCTTCATTCCAACACACGGCATGGAATCCAAAAATAGGAACCAGGAAAATGGCAATCAGAGAACGTCCTGCCATTTCTGCCAGTCCGGAATAAATAGAATATTTTCCGTATCCCATACCTTGTACACAATAACGTACGGCAAAAAGTATGGCAAGTTCCAGCTGAAAAAAGCTGATGTAAATAATAAATTCTCTTACATAAGAAATTACCTGTGTCTGTTCAGAAGACACAAAAATCATTGCCAGTTTGTCTGACACAAACAGCATCAAGATAATGATAACAATAGAATAAATCAGTCCTATACATATGGTACTCTTTAGACCTTTTTGGATGCGCCTGATTTTTCCTGCGCCGAAATTCTGTCCGGTAAAAGAAGAAAGAGCTGTTCCCAAAGCATTTAGCGGACAAAGACAAAAGCTCTTTACTTTGGAACCGGCACTAAAGCCGGCTACTGCATCAGAACCAAGCTGATTTACGCTGCATTGTAAGAGAATAGCACCGATGGCGGTAATAGAGTATTGTAAGCCCATAGGCACACTCATGCGTATAATATTAGATACATAATCTGGTTGAAAGTTCCATTCCTGTTTTTTGGGAATCAAATCCTTATGTTTTTTTAAGATATAAAAAAGGCTGCAAAAGCCAGCAATTGCCTGTGAAACTATGGTAGAAATGGCAGCGCCAAACACACCCCAGTGTAAAACTATGATTGTGAATAAGTCAAAAAATAAGTTTAAAATAGTAGACAGAAACATAAAGATAGATGATTTTTTGCTGTCTCCAAATGCCATGAGTACACCAAAACAGAAATTATACAGAATGGTGAAGGGAAGCCCCAAAAACATAGTCAATAAATAGATATGAGCGTCCTGGATAATGTCATCAGGGGTCTGAAGCCATTTTAGTAGCAGCATACTGGAAAGTGAAGTGACAGTAGTCATAAGAAATGCCAGAATTATGGAAATATATACGCCATTTATAAAATAACAGCGCATTCCAGACAGATTTCCTGCACCGTATGCTTGCGAAAGCGGAATACTCATGCCGGTACATGTGCCAATGCAGAAATAACACACAATATATGTCAATGACCAGGTTGCACCTACTGCCGCAAGTCCTGAAACACCTACAAAGCGGCCTACAATAATGGAGTCTACCAGATTGTACAGTTGTTGTAATATCTGACCTGCTAAGATGGGCATTGCAAACATAAGTATTCTTTTGGTAATAGGTCCTGAGGTCATTCTATCTTCCATGGACAATTCCTCACTTTTCTTAAAATGTATGATAGAGCTACATAATTTTGTTATACACCCGATAATAAAAAATATCAATAGAAAGATGAAAATAAAATTATCTGTAGATAAATTTTTGTTGACAATGACCTGATTGTAGTGTTATAACAGTATAAACTCGTAAACAGGCAAAGTTGGTAAAGGAGGCACAATATGCAAAATTTTTTCTATTCTATTCCCACAAAAGTTGAATTTGGCAAAGGTGCAGTGAAGAAACTTCCGGAATTTGTCAAAGAATTTGGAACCCGTGTGTTGATTGTATATGGTGGAGGAAGTATTAAGCGGACCGGGCTTTATGATACCGTGATAAAGCTTTTGGATGATAATGGAATTTACCATGCAGAGTTATCAGGGGTAGAACCCAACCCTCGGGTAACAACGGCGAATAAAGGTGCGAAAATATGTAAAGAGGAAGGGATTGAAGTGGTATTGCCTATTGGTGGAGGTAGTACCATTGACTGTGCTAAGGCAATTGCGGCAGGTGCATTTTATGACGGAGACATTTGGGATATGGTAAAGGACAATTCTTTGATGACCAAGGCATTACCGTTAATCACCATACTGACGTTGGCGGCGACAGGTTCGGAAATGGATGTGTTCTCTGTGATTTCCAATATGGAGACAAACGAAAAAATGGGGCTGGATGGCTATGTATTATATCCGAAATATTCTATTTTAGATCCGGAATACACCTATTCTGTTCCCAAATATCAGACGGCTTCCGGCACAGCAGATATTATGAATCATATTATGGAAGTGTACTTTAATGGTGTGGAAGGAACTTATATGCAGGATCGAATCATGGAAGGTCTTTTGAAAACCTGTGTTCATTATGGTCCTATCGCCTGTGAAACACCAAAAGATTACGATGCAAGAGCCAATCTTATGTGGACGGCAAGCTGGGCGATTAATGGATTTATTTCTTGTGGAAAAGCAGGCCCCTGGCCATGTCATGCCATGGAGCATCAGCTTAGTGCGTATTATGATGTCACCCATGGTCATGGACTGGCAATCCTCACTCCCGTTTGGATGGAATATACTTTAAATGAAAAGACAGTGGATATGTTTGTAAATTATGGACAGGGAGTTTTTGGACTATCCCCAGAACTGGAAAAGTATGAGGCTGCCAGACAGGCCATTCAAAAGACAAGAGAAGTGTTTGAGGCTATGGGGCTGACCATGACCCTTCGCTCCATAGGTATTGAGGATAAATCTAAATTTGAGGTGATGGCAGAGCAGGCGGTGGCAGCAGGAACCGAAAGCTGTTTTGTTCCACTGCATAAAGAAGATGTGATTGAAATTTTCAACCGTTGCTTTTAAATTTTAAAAATAAAAATGTAAAAATGTGTTGACAATACATATAAACTGTGCTAAATTCTCAAATATAGAATTTAGCTACAGATAAATTCTAAAACATATCAGCTTATAAAAGAGGTCAATGAGGACATAAAAATTCTTCATTGACCTCTTTTGGTTTTATCCCAAAACAACATCAGACGAATGATGAATTCAAGGATTCATTGTAGAACAGGAGGTAGTTACTATGAAGTGGATGAAGAAACTAATGGCAATTGGAATGACTCTGACAATGACAGTTGGTTTATTTACCGGATGTGGTAAGCAGACAACATCAGAAGATGGTTATGCGGACGAGATAAATATCATGGTATGGGAAGGCTCTTATCCGGAAACTATTTTTGAAGATTTTGAAGAGGAATATGGAATTCATGTAAACATAAGTTATATCACCAATACGGACGAAATACTCGCCAAACTTATTGCAAGTGATGGAAAGTCAGATTACGATTTTATTGATTTGGAATCAGCTTATGTTAAGCCTTTTGTTGACAATAACCTATTAGAGGAAATTGATTTTAACAACATTCCAAATTCAGAGGCACTCTATGATGATGTCTGGGGTGTGGTTGGTGATGAGGATAATACGTATACTTGTCCTACAGGTAGTCACTATTATACATTAATTGTTTACAATAAAGAGACCTGTCCAATTGAAATAAAGAGTTTTAAAGACTTGGCAGATCCAGCATTAAAAGGTCAGATTTGTTCTGTAAACTCAACCATTTCATTATTTGGTGAGGCATTGGTAGCACTTGGTTATGAGCCGGATTCCACAACAGAATCCGAATATGTAGAGGCGGCAGATTTGTGGACAGAAATCAAGAAAAATGTCAGCGTATTTACTGGTTCTTCCTGTTATCAGACCTTAGAAAATGGTCAGTGCTCGGTAGCTTTATGTTTTGATTATGCACAGTTAATGATGACAAAGGATAACTGGGATAAATATGCAGTGGCTGATATCGATACAGGATATGAAGCTTATTCAAGTACATGGGCAATCCCAGCGGGAGCGGCACATAAAAAGGAAGCAGAACTTTTGATGGATTTTATGTTGAGCGATGAACAGTATGCAGCAAGAGTAGAATTTTATCCACAGGTAATGTCAACAGACGGAGTAAAAGCACTGGTAAGTGAAGATATTGTCAACAATCCTGCATTAAATCTTGATCCATCTTATACAGAGGATAGCTGGATGGTACCTGTATCGGATGAGCAGATTGAATTGATGGATAAGTATTTAACAAAATTTATGAGTAACTAAAAAAGATAGTAATAGAATCAATGGCACAAAGAAGTGTCCTCCAGGAAAATCTGGGGGGCACTTTGTTTATAAAAAAAGTTTCGAAAGGGGAAGAAATTATGAAAAAAATTGAGATTATTACAAGACAGGAAAAGCTAAATGGATTAAAGGAGTTATTGGTAGTTCACAATTGCCAGGGAATGACAGTCAGCTCAGTTATGGGCTGTGGACGTCAGAAAGGTTACATTCCTGAAATGAATATTGTGGGTTCGGACATTAACCTGCTTCCGAAAGTCATGGTGTTTACCGTTGTTGAAGATGATGAAATTGATAATCTTCTTGCAGATATTGCCAATGCTATTGGAACAGGAAAAGCTGGTGATGGTAAAGTGTTTGTCTATGATGTTCAGGAAGCCATGAGAATTCGTACCAATGAAAGAGGAAACAAAGCATTGTAGCGTGATGAAGTATAAGAAAGAAGGTTGGTTCTATGAGTGATGTAAACGAAAAGGTATCTGATGAAGTGATTGTTTCACTGTTAAATGTGGAAAAGTGGTATGGAAGCAATAATGTAGTAAAAAATATGAGCATGAAGATAAAAAGAGGAGAGTTCCTGACATTGTTAGGACCTTCCGGTTGTGGCAAGACCACTACATTAAGAATGATTTCAGGTTTCGAGGAACCCAGTGCTGGTGTCATAAAAATTGAGAATGAGAGTGTTGAAATGAAAGAACCATATCAGAGGGACGTAAATACAGTCTTTCAGAGTTATGCGTTGTTTCCAAATATGACAGTATTTGACAACATTGCTTATGGCTTAAAGGTAAAAAAAGTTCCGAAAGATGAGATTAAAACCAGAGTAGAAGAAATGTTGGAATTAGTGCAGTTAAAAGGGTTTGAGAAGAGAAGAATCGACCAGATGTCAGGTGGGCAGAAACAGCGTGTTGCCATTGCCAGAGCATTGATTAATGCACCAAAAGTTTTGTTGCTGGATGAACCATTGGGAGCCTTGGATTTAAAGCTTAGAAAGCAGATGCAGTTGGAACTTAAGAGACTGCAGAAAAAGCTAAATATTACCTTTGTATATGTAACTCATGACCAGGAAGAGGCACTTACCATGAGTGACCGTATCGCAGTTATGAATGGAGGAATCATTGAGCAGTTAGATTCGCCAAAGAATATTTACGAACATCCAAAGACAAAGTTTGTAGCCACATTTATTGGAGAATCAAATATCTTCGAAGCAGCAGTCAATGAGGTAAAAGAAGATTGTGCAGTGGTAGGTATGGAATGTGGCAGAGGCTCTATTCTTCCGGATGATGTAAGTTTAGGAGATAACATTTATGTATCCGTAAGGCCGGAGGATATGAGATTTGATACAGAATCGGTGGAAGGATTTAACATCAAGGCAGTAGTAAAAGAATTTATTTACATTGGAAACATTACCAAAATGGTTGCTACATTAAGCAATGGGGATGAGATCAAATTTACCAGATTACATACAGGCAAGCTTCCACAGGTAGGAGATGTGATTAACGTATATTGGAGTTTAAAGGACGGTATTCCAATTCCAACAGAAACGGCGGCTGAATTACAGGCATTAAAGAACGTAAAGATTGGCTAGTCAGGAGGTGTGGCGTATGAAAATTATTGCTAATGCTGATTATGTAAAACGTAAAAAGAAGTCAAGACTTAGTCAGGTGTTTATGTGTGCACCACTTACAGTATGGGTTGTGGCATTGATTCTTCTCCCATTGTTATATTTATTATTTATGAGTTTTATGACAAAGGGACCAATGGGCACTGTAAAATACATCTTTTCGGTAGAAAGTTATATTAGAATTCTGGAACCGGAATATTTCAATGTAGTAAAGAAATCCGTATTTATTGCAGCCATATCTACATTGGCATGTGTTTTGGTGGGATATCCCATGGCATATTTTATTGCAAGCAAGAAAAAGATATCTGGAACTTTGATGTTAATGATGATGCTTCCCTTTTGGACATGTGCCTTAGTTACCATTTACAGTTTTGTGATAATGTTTAGTAACAGTGGCCTTGTAAATACATTTTTGATGAAGCTTGGAATTATCCATGAGCCCATCAGTTTACTGTACAACAACTTTTCGGTGGCAGTAGGTATGGTGTACGAGTTATTGCCGTTTGCTGTCATGCCTATGTATTCATCTATAGAAAAAATGGATAAAAGTTTAATTGAAGCCTCCAAAGATTTAGGTGCTGGACCGGTGAGAACATTTTTGCAGGTTACACTTCCTTTGACAAAGCCTGGAATCTTTGCAGCAGTCATCTTAACATTTATCCCATGTATTGGATATTACATGATTACAGATATGTTAGGTGGTGGTACTACCATGCTGATTGGTAATGTAATTTATAATCAGTTTACATCCGCAAGAGACTGGCCGTTTGGTGCAGCATTGTCATGTATCCTGGCAGCAGTAATTTTGATTCTGATGTATGTTTATACAAAATTTGGTGGCGATTTGGATGATTTAGGAGCATAAAGGAGGAGAGGATATGAGCAGAAAAGTAAAGAAAAAATTTGCAAATACAATATTTAATCTGTACGGTATTTTGGTTTATGCATTCCTTTATATTCCGGTAATTGTTATGGTGGCATTTTCATTCAATGACAGTGTCAACAACACCGTTTGGAAAGGATTTACCACGGAATGGTATGGGAAACTGATGAGAGATGGAGAGATTTGGGAAGTATTAGGAACCACGGTTTTGATTGCAGTTTTTTCTACCGTTGTTGCTGTGGTGCTGGGAACGGTAGGGGCAGTAGGTATGTCCCGTGTAAAGTTCCCAGGGAAGAAAATTATTTCTACCTTATTATACGTACCAATCATTATTCCAGAAATTGTGTTGGCAGTGGCTACACTTTTGGTAATCAAAAAGGCTGGTATGGGATTAGGAATGTTGGCTATGACCCTTGGCAATGTGACGCTGATTCTTCCCTATGTATTTATTACAGTAAAATCCAGATTGGCGGGTATGGATACCTCCATTGAAGAAGCATCCTTGGATTTGGGAGCCAATAGATTGTATACCTTCTTACATGTCACACTTCCCAATATTATGCCAGGCGTTGTTTCTGGTGGGTTTATGGCATTTACCCTGGCTTTCGGTGATTTGGTCATTGTAAGTTTTCTGGCTAATGCCACCAGCGTAACTCTTCCTATGAAAGTGTACTCTCAGTTAAAAAGAGGTATCAGACCGGAAATCAATGCGTTATCTACGGTTATTTTAATCTGTTTTTTAGTTATCATTGGAAGTTATAAGCTTGCAGGTATAATACTTGAAGCTAGTAGAAAGAAGAAGTTAGAAGAGGAAATAGAACGAGAAAAAGAAAAGGATTCGAAGCCTGGAATGGCTTAATCCATGGAAAAAGAGAAAGAAGGCACTGAAAATGAGCGATACAAAAGTAGAATTATTATTTTTAAATGAAGAAGATATGATAAAAGCAGGTGTATTGGATGCAAAAAAGTGTGTGGACACCATGGCAGATGTCATGACATTGTTGAGCTCGAAGGATTATCTTATGGGCGGCAAAAGCAAGAATGAGCATGGAATTATGTTGGGATTTCCGGAGGAATCAGAAATAGAGGGGTTCCCAATCAATGATTCCAGAGACAGGAGATTTATGGCAATGCCGGCGTATCTTGGTGGAAGATTCCATATGGTTGGTCAAAAATGGTATGGTTCCAACGGGAAGAATGCACAGAAAGGACTTCCACGCTCTATTTTGATGGTTACATTAAATGATGTGGATACCGGGCAGCCATTGGCATATATGTCTGCAAACTTGCTAAGCGCTATGAGAACAGGGGCTATGCCAGGACTTGCTGCAAGATATTTGGCAAATCCCAATCCGAAAGTGGTCTCTCTGATAGGTCCGGGAGTAGTAAATAAAACGTGTATTATGGCATATTTGGCAGAATTTTCAACCATTGATACTGTAAAAATCAAGGGAAGTTCTCAAAATTCCAAGACAGCAAAAGAAATGAAGGAGTTTATTGAAAAAAAGTATCCACAAGTCAAAAATATTGTGATATGTGACACCTTGGATGAGGCACTTATGGATGCGGATATTATCAGTGAAGCCTTATCCTGTATGAAGAATGAGTGGCCAGTTTTTAATAAGGATTGCATTAAACCGGGAGCTTTGATTATCTCATCTGGGTCTATGATGATGGATTTGGAATATGTAGAGAAAAAATGCACCAAGGTTGTGGACAATATTCATATGTATGAGGAATACATAGAGATTTTTCAGGAATATGACAAAGAGACTGGGAAATGTATTCCAGGCGGTTGTCCTGGAATGTGGTTTGTAAACATGATAAAAGACAAAAAAATAGAGAAGGAAGAGGTTCAGCATTTAGGGGATATTATTCGAGGTATTGCCAAGGGAAGAAGCAGTGAAGAAGAAGTGATTCTAGCCTGTTTAGGAGGTATGCCAGTGGAAGATGTAGGATGGGGATATGAGTGTTATCAAAGTGCATTGAGACAGGGAATTGGAACCAAGCTAAAGATATGGGATAGCCCATTTATGGCATAAATTGAGAATGTTATCAACGATTTTTCTAAAGGGAGGAAGCAACATGGACGAGAGCAGAAGGATTCTGGAGCATCCAATTTTGGGTGTCACAGAGGAAAAAAGAATAGTTCATTTTCAATATGATGGAAAGGATATGACAGGATATGAAGGAGAACCCATTGCTTCGGCTTTGAGAGCAGCAGGGGTTATGGTTCACAGACATACAAAGAAAAGAGATGAACCTAGAGGAATTTTCTGTGCCATTGGAAGATGTACAGACTGTGTCATGATTGTGGATGGTAAACCAAATATCCGGACCTGTATTACCCCATTAAAAGAGGGGATGCAGATTCAGACACAGTATGGAGTTACTGCAAAAACAAATTAAGAGATTGGAGAGATGGCGATGAAGAGATATGACTTGGTAATTGTGGGTGCGGGACCAGCAGGGTTGTCTGCAGCCATAGAAGCTGCAAAAAATGGTTTAAACGTAGTTGTCTATGATGAAAATTCAAAGCCAGGGGGTCAGCTTTTTAAACAGATACATAAGTTTTTCGGCTCAAAGGAACATAAGGCAAAGATTCGAGGTTTTAAAATCGGCGAGGAATTATTGGAGGAAGCAGATAAACTAGGTGTGGAAGTGGTACTGAATGCTATTGTATTAGGTCTGCATCCAGAGAAAGAACTTACCATTAAAGTAGAGGAGGAAGTAATTCACGTAAAAGGAGATACAGTGATTATTGCTACCGGCGCAGCAGAAAACATGGTAACTTTCCGGGGATGGACATT
Source organism: uncultured Lachnospiraceae bacterium (assembly GCA_902767135.1). Lineage (GTDB taxonomy): Bacteria > Bacillota > Clostridia > Lachnospirales > Lachnospiraceae > RUG11237. Next base: position 12,779 of record CACXGE010000019.1, read on the forward strand.
GCCAGGTGTCATTGGAGCAGGTGCAGCTCAGACGATGATGAATTTAAATAAAGTAAGACCAGGGGATAAAGTGTTGATGCTCGGTACAGGAAATGTTGGTCTTGTGGTAAGTTATCAGCTACTTCAGGCAGGATGTGAGGTGGTTGCCTTGGTGGACGCGGCGCCTAGAGTAGGCGGCTATGGCGTTCATGCTGCCAAGGTTGCCAGGACAGGAGTTCCCTTCTATCTTTCCCACACTATTATAGAAGCGGAAGGTAAAGATCATGTGACAGGAGTTGTTATCGGTGAGGTGGATGCCAACTGGAACATCATCCCAGGTTCGGAAAAACATTTTGATGTTGACACCATTTGTATGGCAGTTGGTTTATCTCCAATGTCCCAGCTATTGAAATCTGCAGGTTGCAAAATTGTGGAGGACCCGAAGAAGGGCGGTGTAGTTCCAGAAATTGATGAGTTGGGACAGACCTCCATTCCAGGTGTGTATGCGGCAGGTGATGTTTCTGGTATTGAGGAAGCTAGTTCGGCTATGATTGAGGGAAGAATTGCCGGAGCAGCAGCTTCTGAGTATTTGGGTTATATTACAAAAGAAGAGTTAGAAGAAAAGATAAAGGTAAATGAAAGTGCACTGGATGCACTACGTCAAGGAATGTTTGCACCTAAGAACAGAGGAAAATTATTGGAAAAAACCGAGGAAGGTGTAGATATCTCAATGAATCTGTTGAAGAAGGGATATCTATTAGAAGAGGAAGTAGAGAAGTATCCTGGTGTGACAAAACAAAAAGGTGTTCATCCGGTAATTGAATGTACCCAGAATATTCCTTGTAATCCATGTCAGGACTCTTGCCCGAAGGGCTGTATTATGGTAGGAAAAAATATTACCTCTCTTCCGGTGGTAGATACAGAAAAACAGTGTATTGGCTGTGGAATGTGCGTTGCCTCCTGTTCAGGACAGTCCATTTTTCTTGTGGATGAAGAATTTGAAGAAGGATATGCAAGTATCACCATGCCTTATGAATTTCTTCCATTGCCTAAGGTAGGAGACAAGGGTGTGGCATTGGATAGAAGCGGTGCCAAGGTTTGTGAGGCTGAGGTTGTTGATGTCCGCAAGGCTCCGGTGTTTGATCACACAAATTTACTCACCATTAAGGTACCAGTAGAAATGTCAATGAAAGCACGATTTTTTAAAAATTAGATTTTATTATCCGGAAAGGAGAATCAGGCTATGGTTAAGGTAAATGATAGAATGAGAGATATCGGTGAATTTATTCCTGCAAAGGACGATGACATTTTAATCTGCAGGTGTGAGGAAATCACCAAAGGAGAAATTCGCAGAGCAGTCCATGATGGAATTTTTACCATGGAAGAAATGAGAAGATACCTAAGAAACGGAATGGGCCTTTGTCAGGGGCAGACCTGTGGAAAGCTGGTAAAAAATATTATGGCAAAGGAATTAAAAATATCCCCACTGGAACTGGAACCAGAGACTTCCAGAGCACCAATGCGTCCAATTGAAATGGAAATCTATGCAAAGGATGGAGGTAATGTGTAATGAAAACAACAGCGGAAGTAATCATTGTAGGCGGTGGTGTTGTAGGAAATGCAGCAGCATATTATCTGGCAAAAAAAGGAGTGGATGTCCTGGTATTGGAGGCAGATGACAGTATTGGGCATGGGGGTTCCAGTCGAAATGGTGGTGGTGTAAGACAGTCTGGACGTGATGTGAGAGAATTACCTTATGCGATTTATGGAATCAAGAACTTATGGCCTACTCTGTCAGAAGAGTTAGGAGTAGATGTGGAATATCATCAGGGAGGAAACTTAAGGCTTGGATTGGAAGAAAGTCATTTAGATATCTTGAGAGGGCAGGTAGAAAGGGCTACGTCTCTTGGACTGGATGTAAAAATGGTAGATGCCAAGGAAGTACAGGAGATTTGTCCTTATCTTTCAGACCGCATTGTGGGGGCAAGCTGGTGTCCCACGGATGGACATGCAAATCCAATGAAAACTACGTTGGCATTCTACAAACGCGCAAGAGAGCTGGGGGTAACGTTTATCTCTGGCGAGAAAGTAGTAGAGTTAAAAAAGCAGAAAGGAAAAATTCGCAAGGTGATGACTGAAAATGGAAACACATACGAGGGTGAGACGGTAATTCTGGCAGCAGGTTATGAGAGCCGAAAAATTGCACAGACTGTGGGAATAGATATTCCCATGACTCCGTTTTTTGAGGCCTGTCTTGTGACGGAAATGCAGCCGCCAATGTTTGACATTATGCTGGGAGTTGCCACAGCAGAAATTTACGGACATCAGTGTGACCATGGTTCCTTTGTATTTGGCAGTGGCACCGGACTGGAGGCTACCTTGGAGCCAAAGCTAGATGATCTTAGAATTTCTGCGTTGGATGTATCTGCAAACTGTCGTGCTATTATGAAATATGTGCCAATGTTAAAGGATGCAAAGATTGTGCGCAGTTGGGGTGGCTGGATGGATATCACTCATGACCATGTTCCGGTAATCAGCAAGGTGTCTGAGGTTCCAGGGCTGATTCTTGCCTGTGGAATGAGTGGACATGGATTTGGAACAGGTCCTGCAGTTGGTTTGATGTTATCCCAGATGGTGTTAGATGAACCTTTGATTTGCGACAGTACACCGCTTCGATATGACAGATTTAAGAGTGACAGATAAAACAGGAGGTATGGAAAAATGGGAAAAAAGAGTTTAGTAGCATATTTTTCATGTAGCGGAGTTACCAAAAGTGTAGCGGAAGCTCTGGCAGGCACTTTAAATGCTGATTTATTTGAAATTAAAGCTAAAATACCATATACAGAGGCTGATTTGGATTGGGAAGATAAAAATTCCAGAAGCACTTTGGAAATGAATGACCCTTCTTCCAGACCGGAAATTGCAGCAAAGGTAGAGAATATGAAAGAATATGAAATCATTTATCTAGGATTTCCAATTTGGTGGTATGTGGCTCCAACGATTATCAATACTTTTGTGGAAAGTTATGATTTATCTGGAAAAACAATCATTCCGTTCTGTACTTCCGGTGGAAGTGAACCGGGAAAGACGGTGGAGGTTTTGCAGGCACTGTGTTTAGAAGGAGTGACCTGGAAACCTTGTGTGAGATTGAAAGATGCATCAGATGAAGAAATCAAAAAATTGCTGTAATTGTTATTATATGTAGTAGATTTAGGAGGAGAATGTATTATGGAGATGAAACGTATAAATTATTCTTCTGGAGCTCCATTAGAGGAAGTTGCAGGATATAGTAGGGCAGTAAAGTCCGGTCCATTTATTTATGTGGGAGGAACCACATCTGTTCAGCCTGACGGGACCGTATATGGAGAACATGATTCTTATGCACAGATGAAATATATATTGGAAAAACAACTTAGGTTTGTGGAAAAAGCCGGAGGGAGTAAGGAAGATGTCTATGCAGTGAAGTGTTATGTGACAAAAGATTATGACGGCAAGGAAGGTGCAAAAGCTTACACGGAATTATTTAAGGATGTCAAACCCTTATTTACTGTGGTTAAGGTTGCAGCATTGAATCGTCCCACACAGTTGATTGAGGTGGAGATGAATGCGGTAGCAGGGTGCAGTCAGGGTACAGAATGGAATGGAATTTCTCTTGAAAGAACCAACTATTCTTCTGGAGCACCTTTAGAAGAGATTGCCGGATATAGCAGAATGGTAAAAATAGGACCTTTTGTCTATGTGGGAGGAACTACTTCCGTACAGCCGGATGGCTCTGTATACGGTGAGGAAGACTCCATGGCACAGGAAAATTATGTTTTGGAAAAGCAGATAAAGCTGTTAGAGCAGGCTGGCGCTACGGCAGAAGATGTGGTGAAGGTAAAGATGTACAATACACCGGAATACAAGACATTTTTTAAAAGTGAAACAGAAAGTTATTATGCTAAGGTTTTAAAAAGTGTAAAGCCTCTTTGTACAGGTGTTACCATTGCCGGTTTAAACAGAGCTTCTCAGGTAACGGAAATTGAGATGATGGCAATTGTAGGCTGTGGCGGAGAGAAAAAACTACCAGAGTGGGGAAAGATAGATTTTACCAGAACGAATTATTCTTCTGGAGCACCATTAGAGGAAAGCTATGGTTACAGTAGAATGGTAAAATCCGGACCATTTGTGTTTGTGGGGGGAACTACTTCTGTACAGCCAGATGGAAGCGTGGCAGGTGTGGAAGATGCAAAAGCACAGGAAAATTACATATTTGAAAAAGAAATCAAACTTATCGAACAGGCAGGAGCAAAACCGGAAGATGTGATTAAGGTGAAAGCTTATCTTGCCCCGGATCATAAAAAATATGTAAAACAGGACGTAGAAAGTTATTATGGAAAAGTATTAAAACCGGTAAAACCATTATACACAGCAGTAACGATTGCGGCATTAAACAGACCGACTCAGCTAACAGAGATAGAGATGACAGCAGTGATTGGTGCAGGAAATTAGCTTAAAAGGAGGTTTTCCTATGAGTGAAACAAAGATTGATTTATTGTATTTGAGTGAAAAAGATGTAATTGAAGCAGGTGTCTTGGACGGAAAAAAATGTGTGGATTGTATGAGTGAGGTTATGGCGTTACTCAGCAAGGGCGACTACCGCCTGGGAGGGGACAATGCAAACTCTCATGGTATTATGATGCAGTTTCCCAAGGAATCAGAGATTGAAGATATGCCAAAGGATGGTCCGGACAGAAGGTATATGGCGATGCCGGCATATCTTGGCGGACGATTTCATATGGCGGGACAGAAGTGGTATGGCTCTAATAAGGAAAATACCGCAAAGGGATTGCCAAGATCCATTCTTATGGTCACTTTAAATGAAGTGGATACCGGAGCCCCTTTAGCATATATGTCAGGAAATTTAATCAGTGCAATGAGAACAGGAGCCGTTCCTTTTGTCGCCGCAAGATATTATGCAAGAAAAGATTCCAGTGTTCTTTCCATCATCGGGGCAGGGGTAATTGGCACTGCAAGCACCATCTGTGCCATGGCAGAATACCCTTCCATTAAGACTATTAAGATAAAAGCGGGAAGTGTTTCCTCTCCATCGGCTAAGAAATTAAAAGGCTATATTGAGGAACACTATCCACAGGTTGAGAACATTGAAATTTGTTCTACACTGGAGGAAGCAGTGAAAGATGCTGATATTATCTGTGAAGCGGTATCCACAAAGGATGTGAATGAGCATCCATATCTAAAGGAAGAATGGTTAAAGCCGGGAGCAGTGATTCTCTCTTCTATGAATCTAGTGTTCGATGACGATTTTATTGCCAATCGTGCCGCCCTGGTGATTGATAATTGGAGAATGTATGAGGATTGGCTGGAAGCTGAATTGAAACGTCAAAAAGAAGCTGGAAAGGAAAGAAAAATTGGGGTATGTGGTACTAACTTCTTAAATCTGGTACGAAAAGGAAAGCTTGAGAAGTCCAGTGTGCCATTGATTGGTGATTTGGTTCGCGGTGTGGCAAAGGGAAGAACTTCCAAAGACCAGATAGTTGTGATTGGTGCTTGTGGAATGCCTATTGAAGATGTAGGTCTTGGAAAGGATATTTATGAAAGTGCACTGGAAAAGGGAATTGGAACCAAACTGAATCTTTGGGATGAACCCTATCTTTGTTAATCAGGATAGTCACTAAACGCTGTTCGTGTCGAAATGGGAGGTACTGTTAAGATGCAAAAGAGAGATTTGAAATTACAGGTTGCTTATTGTTTTGCAGAAGGTGGATATTGGTTGATGGCAGTGGTGCTTGGAGCATTTATCACTCCACTGCTTATCAGTAAGGGATTTTCAGAGTACGAAATAGGCGTAATTACTGCTGTAAAATGTGTTGCTACCTGTGTGTTTCAAATCCTCATTGCCAATTTTGCAGATAAATATGCAAAAAAAATACAGTTAAAATATATTATTGCCGTTTTGTTGGGCATTGGTTTTCTTACTTCCATTGTTTTTTATTTTGTCACGCCTGGACTATATGTGACATTAATTATTTTTGTGTTGTTTGGTATTGGGATTACCTGTACTTCGCCGTTAATTGATTCACTATCAGCTCTATTTATGAATCACGGCAGGAAAATCAGTTTTACGGTAGCCAGGGCCTGTGGTTCGGTAACATGGGCAATTGCAAGTTTGGCATTAGGCACGTTCTGTACCATATATGGGGAAAATAATCTGTTGTTAGTTCAGGCATTTTTTATACTATTTCTGATTGCAGTTATTTTACTAATGGAAAAAGTACCCACTGAGAGTATTATGACACAAGAGGATAAAGAAGTACAAGAAGTATCAAAAGAAGAGGAAGTCCACTCTGTTTTTTGGATACTTAAAACTTATCCTAACTATACGATTTATGTGGTAGGAGTATTTTTAGCTACCGTTTGTTTTAACCTAAGTGGTTGTTTTATGATTAACGCAATTGAGATGAGTGGGGGGACTCAAACTCATTATGGTATTGCAGAATTTGTTCTTGCCATCAGTGAACTTCCCACAGCGATTTTATTTTCAAAACTGCGTAAGATGTGGAAACTGGATACCATGTTTATTATTTTTGCAGTTTCAAATACATTAAAAGCATTTGGAATTCTGCTTTGGGGGAGTGTCTGGCTGGTGGTTGGATTTCAAGCATTTGAAATGTTCGGATTCGGGTTATTTTATGCAGCTAATCTGTATTTTGTCATGGAAATACTTCCAAAGGCAGATGTAGTGAAGGGCGTATCTTTTGTGGCGATGATTAATTCAGGTATCGGTGCAGGAGTTGGATATTATCTTGCAGGTGTTTTTATGGCGGTATTTGGACTTAGAAACCTCTTGATTATCAGTGTAGTCTTTGGTATATTTAGCATAATCGTGATGATGTATAACTCGAAAAAAATAAGGGAAAAAGAGGAGAGATTTGATGGCGACAGCAAAGTATCCTGCTGGAGACAGAACGAAGGAAAAGATATTTCAGGCTGCAGTTGAGTTGTTTTTTGATAAAGGGTTTGTGGCGACAACTTATGATGATATTGCAAAAGCAACAGGGGTGAATAGAGCGCTGTTGATTTATCATTTTAAAAATAAAAAACAACTGGGGTTTTTGGTTTGGGAGCGTTGGGTTGATAATTATCACAAAGCAATAGAAGAGATGATAGAGACTCATGCGAAAGATGAACCGGAGCGATCTATTGTATTAAATATCTTTTGCTATTATCGTTTGTTTCAATACGAAAAACTTACAAGATTTTTAATGGAAATTCAAAATGAGAGTAATTTTCGTGAGAACTTAATTTTATCAGAACGGGATTTCTTTTTAAAAATCAACGGAAGAAGAATTAAGATGAATGAAAGTGATTTTCATATTTTGATGCATATGGATTACGGAATTGAACGGGAAGTGGTCCGAATGGCTTACTTTCATAAAAGACCAGAGGAAATTGATAAAATGGCAGAAATTGAACTTTATATGATAATGGGAGAATTGGGATATTCTGACAGAGAAGTGAAGAAATTGGTGAAGGAAGCAAAAAATATATTAGATGATTATACCATTACCCTGAAAGACGATTTTCAGGTAGAGTGTGCCAGAAAAGAATAGATTGGTCAAAAGTATAGCCCAATGTGAAAGGAGTGTAATTCAAATGGATAGCATTTTTCATAGAGTCAGTATACGAAAATATGAAGCAAGAGATATTGAACCGGAAAAAATTGAAAAAATGATGCGAGCTGCTATGGCGGCACCTTCAGCGTGTAATCAGCAACCCTGGGAATTCTACGTGGTAACGAAAAAAGAACTTATACAGGCGTTGTCGCAAGCAAGTCCATACGCAGGTTGTCTGGCTTCGGCACCAGTGGCCATGATTCCATGCTATCGGGAAAACTGCATTGTTCCCGAGTATGCACAAATCGATTTGAGCATTGCCACGGAGCATATTCTTTTGGAAGCAGATACATTAGGACTTGGAGCTGTGTGGCTTGGAATTGCACCCATAGAGGAACGTATGAAAAAGGTAGAAGATCTCCTTGGCTTGCAACCGGGAATCCGTGCATTTGCCATTGTAGCAATTGGTTATCCGGCGGAAACGAAAGAACAGGAAGAGAGGTATCAGGAAGAACGTATCCACTATATCCAGTAATTTAAAAGGAAAATAAAGTCAGATTCAATGAAAAATACTATCATTATGCAGTCTTGTAAGAAAAGTATTGACAATTTTTTCT
>CACXGE010000020.1 GCA_902767135.1 uncultured Lachnospiraceae bacterium
CAGTATTTTTCTTTACTTGGTAAAATAAATTCAGCCTTAGCTACCATAGACTCCTCTGTTATCCTACTGGCATCATAATCCAGACATTCCGGACCATACAACAAGCTGATATCTGGCTGCTCTAGTTTTGATGTGTCTATAAGATAACACATTCCCTCTTCTCCTTCTTTTAATTCTACACAAACCAATGTACCATAATTATACAAAGTAACGCCATTATCCCAGTAAACGTAAAATGAATATTTTTTTTGAGATTGTGTTTTCTTTTCCCCAGCATACAAATACAAGCTGGCCATTGCTAATCTGTATTTTATCTCTCCATCTTTACTACAAACGTAATAATAATCATTTGCACATTCTCCATCCCCTCTGGACTGGCAAAAATAATATCCTTGCGCCATTGCACCAATGGGAAATTCATACCCCTCCTCTGCCCATGCTGTTCCATAACCAGTATGATTCTCATTTTCCCTTTTTACTTCTTCTATTTCTTCAGCATACTCTACCAGGGTAAGATCTGTGATTTCTCCATCTTTATCTATCCTTTTTTTACAATCATCTCTAAAGAATCCACTTCCTTCATGAAATCCTACCGCCGACGCATCACCTGGATACACTGGATACTCCTCATCCACCTCACTTTCTCCCAGCAAAGTTCCATCCAACTTATAATAAGCACAAGAATATCCCTGAATTTCATCCTCATCTTCCGCAACGATTATGCCTTCGCTGACTGCACTCACTTTTTTGTCTGTATGAAAAATTTCCTTTCCCTCTTTGTCAAACACATAAGAAATCCCATTTTTAGTAAAAAAAGTATATCCATCATTATTTGGTAAAATACAACATTCCTCATATTCTAACGGAACAATTATCTTATTATCATAGCTTACCAGCCCCCATTTGCCTTCTTTTTGGACACATACTCTTCCCCTATTTGCCACCTTCATCTCTTCATACTGTTCTAAGCCCACTAGTTTCTCCACACTTTGATAAACATTATCTTGTTTTTCCATCATGGGCAATACGCCAAATCCCAATACACCTGTCAGGACCGCTGCCCCAACGCCCAACGCCAGGCCCATTTTAGGAAATCTAAATTTTTTGCTGGATGGAATTTTTTTCTTACCTTTTCTAACAATTTTCTCTGCGTCTACTGCCCTTGGCATTGCCTGACATACTTCCATCTCCAAAGAAAAATACAGCAATATAAAAGCTCCAAGACCATACAGTTTCGTTCCATGCTCTTTTTCTAACTGCAAGACTTCTGTTTTTATTTTTGCTTTTCCTCTGCTTATATTTGTCTTAACTGTATTAACAGGTATCCCCAGCTCTTTTGCAATCTCTTCCTGTGTTTGCTGATTAAAAAAATAACCAATAATACACAACCGTTGCATTTCACTTAATCCATCAATTATATTACCTAGTAATCGTTGTTTTTCCTTGTTTTGCATATAAATCTCTGGTATAAATTCCTCATCAGCTTCCAGATTCTCAATTTCTTCACTATCTTCGCTTAAATCCGCCATCTGTATGCGGTTATGTTTCTTTAAATATGCAAAACATTTTCTATTCAAAATCATGGCTGCCCAGTTTAAGAACTTTTCAGCATCCTTTAGATTATGTAATCCTCGATAAATATCTATGTATGCGTCCTGCAAAACATCTTTGGCTTCCTCTTCCTCTGGAATTATTTTCAGTGCACACACATATAAATAATTATAAGAGAGCTGATATATACTCTCAAACTCTTTTTCATTTCCTTGCAAAAACTGCTCTACAGCTTTTTTCATCTCATTCATTTTCTTCATCCTCTTTATTATCTACTATAACGAGCTTCCCTGTCCCTTTCAATTTCCAGCAGTTTTTCCTGGGTTTTTCGAATCTTCTGCTGTTCTCGTAATGTTTTTTCCTGTATCTTGCGCATTTCTTCGTAGTGTGCTGCCTTTTCCTTCATCATCTCCTGGTGTTGTCTTTCCTGGTCTCTACGCATAAGTACCACCTCCCTATGCGCCGGTTCTAAAGAATTTAAATACATTTCATCAATCTGATGGCCAAATTTGTTAATTTCCATTCTATACTTTCCTACCATTTCATTTCCAACCTTTGCAATATTCTTGGCATAGGAGTTATATACAAATGAAAATATCATTTCAGTAACTTTGGAACCTGTAAACACCACACAAACCAAGGGAAATAAAACAAGAACAATATCTTGCAGAAAAACAATTATACTTCCCAAAGCTCCCTGTAAAAATAAACACAGGATACAGGATAAAATATAAAATATAAGTATTCCAATGAAAACAATTTTAGAAATACTTTTACACCTGTGCACCGAATACCATCTCTTATATTTTGTATATTCAGTATCTCCTTCTTTTTCACTAAATTCCCTGACTACTTTGCAATGTGACTGATATTTTTCCTCCACTTTATTTACAATTTCCATCACACCTTCAACATTTTTATTCTTGTTACCCAAAGCCATCACATCATTGTAAAACTTTTTCCCATAAAAACTTTCAAAATTAACCCTGCTAACCTTGTCTCCATAAGACATCACTCTTTTGATCCAATTCATATTTGGTTCCTCCCTTTGTACTTCAATACTTTTCTTTGCATTTTACATCCGCCATATTATCATATCTTCATACATTTTGCAATGCATATTGTAATTGTTTTATGCATTGCATTTAGCAATGTATATTTTTACAGCATTCCGCAATATAATATGTAATATGGAGGTATAAAAAATGGCATTTCAATTAAAAACTGACCGAAAAGAAACGGAGAACAAAACCATTCGTTTTCCTGTTTCTCTCATTAATCAAATAGAATCAGAAATTAATGGAAAACCTGTGTCATTTTCAAGCTTCGTCATACAAGCTTGTGAATATGCACTGAAAGATCTTCAAAAAAATAAAGACTAAATATTTCCTTTCATTTATATAGTGCAGGTTTATTCTTAAAAGGTTTCACTTTTTTCTTAATTTTTTTATTTTTTATAAAAAAAGGTTCAACCATTTTCTGGCTGAACCTTTTTATCACCTATTCTATTCCGTTATGTTCATTCACGAACTCTTCCATATCCTTTTGTTCATCCTCAGACAACAGTTTGTCTATATCGATAATGATAATCAGCTCATCCTTGACCTTGGCAACTTCTTTGATATAGGAGGTCTTACTTCCAAGAACAATTTTGGGCGCCTCACTCAGGGACGCTCCGGAAATGTCAAAAATTTCCTGTACCCCTTCTACTTCCACAGCCAAATACATATCATTCATTCTTGTGATAATTAACTGGGAATCTTTCTGGTCTATGTCCTCGAATCCGAATTTTCTAGCCAAATTATAAACAGGAACAATAATTCCTCTCATATTAATAATTCCTTTAATATTTTCCGGTGAATTGGGCACTGCAACTATTTTCTGATCCCTTTCGATTCCACTGACCAACTGAATATCAATTCCATATTTTTGCCCATGCAGTTTAAAAATTACTGGTTTAATGTTCTCCATAATCCTTTTCCTCCTTCTATTTATTATTTATTTGTTTTTCCCTTGCATTATGATTCCTCTGTAGTATTTATCCAGGCAAGATACCCATTGATAAACGGATCTATCTTGCCATCCAAAACCCCATCCACATTAGAAACTTCCACATTTGTTCTATGATCTTTTACCATGGTGTAGGGTTGCATTACATAGGAACGTATTTGATTTCCCCAGCCAATGTCCTTGACTTCGCCCCGGATACCCGAAGCTTTTTCCATTTGTTCCTGCTGTTTCAAAAGATAGAGCTTCGCCTTTAGCATCTGCATCGCCTTGTTTTTATTCATAAGCTGGGAACGCTCATTCTGGCACTGTACCACAATCCCAGTGGGAAAATGGGTGATTCGAATAGCTGATGAAGTTTTGTTGATATGCTGTCCACCCGCTCCGGAAGAACGGTAGGTGTCAACTCTGATGTCATCATCGTTAATTTCAATATCCACATCCTCTTCAATGTCTGGCATAACATCCAAAGATGCAAAAGAAGTCTGTCTCTTTCCAGCCGCATTAAATGGTGATATCCGCACCAATCTGTGCACTCCCTTTTCTGCTTTTAAGAAACCATAGGCATTTGTTCCATTGACCTGAAAAGTTACTGACTTTATTCCAGCCTCTTCCCCTTCCAGATAATCCAGTTCCTCCACGGAATAGCCCTTGCTGTCTGCCCAGCGAAGATACATACGATACAACATACTTACCCAGTCACAGGCTTCTGTTCCCCCTGCTCCCGAATGCAGAGTAAGGATCGCATTATCTTTGTCGTATTCCCCAGAAAGCAAGGTCTTTATTTTAATTGCATCATATTCGGACGCTAATTCCTCCAAAGCATTTTCTATTTCCGGTAATACGGACGCATCATTTTCTTCATATCCCATTTCTAGCAAAATCTCGATTTCTTCATAAGTGTTTTGCAATTTTTCATAGGTTTCCACATCATCCTTCAAACTTTTCAGTTCCTTCATGGCTTCCTGGGAACTGTCCGGGTCATCCCAAAATCCAGGTGCCTCCATATTTCTTTCTAACTCTTCAATTCTTTGACCTTTATTTGCTAAGTCAAAGTGAATCCCTCAATTCCACTAATGGTGTCTTATATTCGTTTAGTCGTGTTTTAAACCCGTCTAATTCAACCATTATTTCACCTCTTTCTATAAAAATAATGATAGCCTTTCTGTTATTTTCTCACTTTGAAAAGCTATCATCATTATATCACATTTTTTATCTATTTTCTACCAAAAGATAAAAATACCCATTTTTAGTTTTAATTTTTAGTTACTGTACACCCTCTGTGTGCAAAGTAACAATTTTAAGCATTTCTGCCACAGCACTGTTTATATTTCTTTCCACTTCCACATGGACATGGATCGTTTGGATAAACTTTTTCTTCTTTGTGTTTTACAGGCATCTTCTGTGCGGATTCATCCTTGTTTGTTCCTGTCACCTTTGCCACCTGTTCACGTTTCACATCCTGTTCAATACGTACGTGCATCAATAATTTTACGGTATCCTCCGCAATCATTTCTGCCATGGCATCGTACATATCTCCACCCCTGAGACGGTATTCCACTACCGGGTCTCTCTGTCCAAAGGCCTGAAGACCGATTCCCTGTTTTAACTGTTCCATATCATCAATATGATCCATCCAGTTTCTATCGATAACTTTTAAGAGTACCATACGTTCTACTTCACGAATTGCCTGTTCTTCCGGGAACTCAGCTTCCTTTTCTTCATAAAGCTTTACAGCTTCTTCCTTTAACTTCTGTTTCAATTCCTTCTTTGACAGATTCTCTACTTTTTCCTTGGTAATCTCCTGCAATGGAATAATTGGAAGGAGAAGCTGATTTAATTCTGTAACATCCCATTCTTCACTGTCAGAGTCATCTCCAATTGCCATGTCAACTTTCTTCTCAACAATATCCTGTATCCATTTATAGACTGTATTGCGCATACTGTCCCCATCAAGTACACGTTTTCTGTCTTTGTATACGTGTTCTCTCTGTTCATTCATAACCTGGTCATACTCTAACAGGTTCTTTCTGATACCAAAGTTGTTGATTTCTATTTTGGACTGGGCATTTTCAATTGCCTTGGTAAGAGGACCAAACTCCAACTGTTCATCCTCCGGAATACCCATGGCTGTATACATATCCATAATCTTCTCGGAACCAAACAATCTCATTAAATCATCTTCTAGTGAGATATAGAAACGGGACTCACCCGGGTCTCCCTGTCTTCCGGCACGACCACGCAACTGATTATCGATACGTCTGGATTCGTGACGCTCTGTACCAATAATCTTCAAACCACCTAACGCTTTTGCCTCATCATCAAGCTTAATATCCGTACCACGACCAGCCATATTGGTAGCAATGGTAACTGCTCCATGGATACCTGCATCTGCTACAATCTCAGCTTCTTTCTCGTGGAACTTAGCATTCAACACCTTATGAGGGATACCTTCCTTTGTCAACATCTTAGAGATTAACTCTGATGTTTCAATGGTAATGGTACCAACAAGCACTGGCTGTCCCTTCTTGTGAGCTTCAATGATTTCACGAACCACAGCCTTAAACTTTTCATTCTTTGTCTTATATACAGCATCCTGTAAGTCAATTCTGGCAATTGGTTTATTGGTAGGAATTTCAATAACATCCATTCCATAAATATCACGAAATTCTTTTTCCTCTGTAAGTGCAGTACCAGTCATACCTGCCTTCTTTGTATATTTATTAAAGAAATTCTGGAAGGTAATGGTAGCTAATGTCTTACTTTCTCTCTTTACCTTTACATGTTCCTTGGCCTCAATTGCCTGATGAAGTCCATCGGAATATCTTCTACCTGGCATAATACGACCAGTAAATTCATCTACGATTAATACCTGGTCATCTTTTACCACATAGTCCTGATCTTTGAACATCAAATTATGTGCTCTAAGGGCAAGAATAATATTATGCTGAATTTCAAGATTTTCCGGGTCTGCAAGGTTTTCAATCTGGAAGAATTTCTCTACCTTATGCACCCCTTCTTCTGTAAGGTTAACAATATTGTCCTTTTCGTTTACAATGAAATCTCCTGTCTCCTCGATGACCTCACCCATGATAGCGCCCATTTTGGAGAACTCTCCACTTTCCTCACCACGCTTTAACTGACGTGCAAGAATATCACAGGTTTCATAAAGTCTTGTTGACTTGCTGCTCTGACCGGAAATAATCAATGGTGTTCTAGCCTCATCGATTAACACCGAGTCAACCTCATCGATGATGGCATAATTTAAATCACGAAGAACCAACTGTTCCTTATAAACTACCATGTTATCACGAAGATAGTCGAATCCCAATTCATTGTTGGTAACATAAGTAATATCACAGGCATAAGCCTCCCTGCGTTCGTCATTGCTCATGTCATTTAGCACAACACCTACTGTCAGACCAAGGAACTCATGAAGCTGTTTCATCCATTCCGCATCACGCTTTGCCAGATAATCATTTACCGTAACAATATGTACACCTTTTCCTGCCAATGCATTCAAATATGCCGGACAGGTAGATACCAATGTCTTACCTTCACCAGTACGCATTTCCGATATACGTCCTTGATGTAGTACCACACCACCGATTAACTGCACACGATAGTGTTCCATGTTAAGCACACGACGAGAGCCCTCTCTTACAACCGCAAACGCTTCCGGTAAAAGATCGTCTAGTGTTTCCCCTTTTTCATAACGTTCTTTAAATTCCTTTGTCTTTGCCTTCAGTTGCTCATCTGAAAGGGCCATCATATCATCTCTTAATGCTTCAATTTTATCTACAATAGGATAAATTCGCTTTAATTCCCTCTCACTATGTGTTCCAAAAATCTTCTCAACTAACTTCATACTATACTCCTAATATCATTATAATTGTACACTTTCTTAAATCTATTCCACATTGTAACACTTTTGACTTATTTTCACAATAAAAACTTTATAAATTAAATTAAAAAAGCACACCCTGTTATGTGATACACATAACGGGTGTGCCTTTTCCCCCTAATTTTTCAATACTATTTTATTTTCGTTATGACTCCTGTAATGAAAACAACTAAAACTCTGGTTCAATCAAACCATATGTATTTCCTTTTCTCTTGTAAACTACGTTTACTTCGTCAGTTTCCGCATTCTTGAACATATAGAAATTATGTCCTAACAACTCCATCTGCACGCAGGCATCTTCCGGAAACATTGGCTTTACTCCAAATTTTTTGGTACGGATAATATTTACTTCATCTTCAATATCATAATCATTATCTAAAAATTCCTGATTAAAGCTTCCACTTCCCTGCTTTGCATCAACTAATTTGTTCTTATATTTTCTTAACTGACGTTCAATAACTTCTTCCACCAAATCAATGGATACATACATATCCGTACTTGTCTGTTCCGAACGAATAATATTTCCTTTTACCGGAATGGTCACTTCAATTTTCTGACGCTCCTTTTCAACACTTAACGTGACATGGATTTCTGTATCCTTTGTGAAATACCTTTCCAGCTTACCCATTTTCTCTTCTACCGCTGTTCTTAACCCCTCCGTAACATCAATATTTCTTCCTGTAATTATGAACTTCATGTCGTCCAACTCCTTTCGGTTTCCCTAATACTAAAGGATGTCTCCTTTATTATAAAATACCATATCGTAATGCTCTTCTATATGGTGTTTTATACTGAATATTATATCACATAATATGTTTTTTTCAACATTTTTTCTGAAAAATATTAGTTTTTCCATATTTTTTCTGAATCATTTTGCAACTTAAACCTATTTTTTTCATCGGTTCAAAAGCGACAAACAGATAAATAAATCGAGCAATATTTGCCTGTGCAAAATTGCCCGATTTTTTCATGTACATTTTTACTTTGACTTTAACTCTTCTAGGGCACGGTTTAACTGGTTGTCAGTCTTATCTTTCTTATATGCCTCCGAATCAAATTCCAATGTGATATCCGGCTCTATTCCTTTTTTGTGGATGCAAACTCCACTTGGGGTATAGTATTTAGAAATGGTTACTTTCATTGCTGAGCCGTCCTTCAGACCGATCATCTGCTGAACAATCCCCTTTCCATAAGTGGTAGTTCCTATCAGGGTACCTATCCCATAATCTTTTACAGCCCCCGCAAAGATTTCAGAAGCACTTGCTGAATTTCCATTTACCAAAACTACCATAGGAATCTCAATCTTATGCTCTTCATCTGAGGTATATTCTTCTCTCTGACCATATTTATTTTCGTGATAGACCACTACTCCCTCCGGACAGATTGTATCAAGAATCTTTGCAACCACATCCAGCCCACCACCTGGATTATCTCTCAAATCCACAATTAAGGAATTCATTCCCTGATTTGTCAAGGTCTCATAGGCTTTCTCCCACTGTGCGACTGTCACTTCATCAAATTCTGCAATTTGAATATAACCAATATTATCCTCTAACATTTTGCTTTCTACGGTAGGGATGGATATGGTCTTACGCTCAACGTTCATTTCTATTTCCTTCCCATCACGCATTACAACAAGATTTACTTTGGTGCCTTCCACTCCCTTCACTTTTGCAACTACACTGGATAAATCCTGCCCTGTAACTTCTTCCCCCTCCACTTTGTATAGAATATCATCTGTTTCCATTCCCGCCTTAGCTGCTGGAGAATCCTCAAAAGGTCTGACTATGGTAATGATTCCAGTATCTGCGTTTTGTGTCAGAACTGCGCCAATTCCACAATATTCTCCTTCATAAGACTGCTGAAATTCTTCATATTCCTCTTTGGTGTAATAAACAGAATACGGATCACCCAGGGCCTCTAACATTCCCTTATATACGCCCTCCTGCACCTTTTCAACATCTTCTTCTTCCAAGTAGTACTGTTCAATAACTTCCTGAATCCCCTCTGCTTTTCCTATCACACTTTGAGTTAATATGGTATTTCCATTCTTCCCCTGACTATTATGTTTGGCATTGAAATTCCCTAGGAAATATCCTGCCCAAAACATAATTAAAATCAGGCTTACCACGAAAAGAATTGCGACTAAAACAGGCAATTTACTTTTTTTCTTCTGCTCTACTGTCTGTTGTGTCTGTAATGTCTGTTGATTTTCATTTTCTTCCATTTTCTTCCTCCAAAACTTTCCATGCTTACTGTAAATATTCCATTGGGTCTACGTATTCTCCATTACGACGAACACCAAAATGCAGGTGATTACCTGTAGAACGTCCTGTGGTTCCTACGGCCGCAATACACTGTCCCTTACTTACGCTGTCCCCTGTACTTACATATAATGCGGAAGCATGCATATAAATTGTATACAAGGAATCCCCATGTGCAATCATAACAAAATTACCCATGGATTCATTGTAATCTGCTGCCACTACCGTTCCGTCATATGCCGCCAGAATATCTGTTCCAGCAGGCGCTGCCAAATCCAATCCATTGTGGAATTTTTCTACCATTAAAGTAGGATGCATACGCATTCCATATTCATCTGAAATTCTGGTATAGCCAGGACAAGGCCAGGTAAACATACCCCCATCATAGCTTTGCCTCTTTGTGACAGTTTTTGACCCATCTGAGCCCCCCTTATTTGCTGCCGCCTCTGCCAGCCGAACGGTTTCTTCCAGTTCTTTGATCACTCTGTCTTGTTCTGCAATTGCCTCTTCGTACTCTTTAATCTGTTGTTCTTTATTGTCGATCTGACCTTTCACCGTATCCAATTCTAATTCTTTTGCTTCCACCAGCATTTCGATAGCCGCAATTTTCTTTTTTGTGGTCTCCTGCTGTGCCTCCAGCTCCTCCTGTTCTTTTACCAGTTTCGCTTCTAAGTCCTCTACTTCTTTCCGAATTCTCTCAAATTCGTTAAGCATATCTCTGTCATACTTAGAAACACTGACCACATAGTCTGCTTTGTTCAAAAAATCTGCCATAGACTCAGAGGCTAAAAACATGGTCAGCAACTGATCATTTCCTTCTTCATACATATACTTTATGCGGACCTTCATGTCATTATACTGTTTTTCTTCCGTCCTTCTGGCTTTTCCTACCTCAGCTTCTATCTTTTCCACCTGGGCAATTTTATCCTGCAACTGCGTCTGTAAATCTTCCAACTGTTGATTCACTCCACCCAGTTCCACATCCAACTGCTGCACATGACTTGACACGGTCTCCTCCATTGTTTTCAAATCACTTAACATCTGCTTTGCCGCATCAAGGCCCTGTTTCATTGTCTCCTTTTCTTCTTTTGCATTATCCACTTCCTGATTGGCTTTTCTCACTGCCACCGAAGTGGGAGCTGCCACGCTACCCCCTTTAGAATCCCCTTGTCCCGAAGTTTGTGAGGAGTTCTGTGATGTTCCACTTTCCTGGGTTTCTGCCTGAGTAGGTGTCACACCAGTATCCTCCGTAGCATACGCCATCCCCGACATATAAACCAATCCGATTCCACACAACATATACCCCAAAATCTTTTTTTTCTTCATAACAAAGCCTTTCTAAAATTTAAACCCGTAAATGTTTCCTCAATGTAATATAACTTCCTAAAAATCCAATTCCCACACCTAAGCACATAGACACCGGAACCAGTACTTCAAATACCTCACCAGCTACAATGAAAGTCAACCAGTTTCCAAGACCCAGTATTTTTTCTGTCATATACGCGGATACTACACCATAAAAATAGCGAAGTATAGCCAATGGCACTACCGAGCCAATCAACCCAATGGTGATTCCTTCTATAATGAATGGTGCCTTTACAAACAAATCTGTAGCCCCCATTAACTTCATAATAGCAATCTCTTCTTTGCGGACAGCAATACCAATCATGACTGTATTGCTGATGAGGAAAATGGATACAGCCATAAGAATTATCACAATGGCAGCGGTCACATAGCCCAACAAAATATTAAAACTGGATAATGTGGTAGCCACCTGCTCTGAAGATTTTACCTGACGCACTCCATCCATGGATTTTGCATAATCCACCAATTCCTTCTGCTTTTCCACATCACTTAAAAACACCTGATAATTTGCTGAATTTGCCAATGGATTGTCATCTGTAAATGCATCCGCAAGTTCTGGTTTGTCACCAAAATATTCTGTCTTAAACTGCTCCCATGCCGCCTCTGCTGACACATAATTCACACTGGATACTTCTTCTCTCTTTTCTAATTTGGCACCTATGTCCTGAATCTCTTCTTCCGAAATTCCCTCTTCAAAAAAGACGGTAATGGCAACCCCCGACTCTACCTGGGCAACAATATTCTTGAAATTCAAGATAACAGAGAAAAACACTCCAAATAAAAAGATACAGGCTGCCATGGTACCTATGGATGCCAGGGAAAACATTTTATTTTTATATATACTTTTAAACCCTTGTTGAAAGACATATCCTATTCCATTAATCTTCATAAATATATCCTCCATTTTCTTCATCACTGACAATAACACCTTTTTGCATAGTAACCACTCTCTTTTGCATTGCATCTACAATTTCCCTGTTATGGGTAACCACCAAAACTGTAGTTCCATTTTTGTTGACACGCTCCAACAATTTCATAATTTCCCATGAATTTTTCGGGTCCAAATTTCCTGTAGGCTCATCTGCCAAAAGTATTTCCGGCTTGTTCACCAAGGCTCTGGCAAGGGCTACTCTCTGCTGTTCTCCACCGGATAATTCCTTTGGAAACGCTCTGTATTTTTCAGCAAGACCTACCAAAGACAGCATCTTAGGCACTCTCTTTTTAATGTCCTTCGTAGGTGTCTGTATAATTCTCTGGGCAAATGCAATATTTTCGTATACATTTCTGTCTTTTAACAATCTGAAATCCTGGAAAACCACACCAATTTTTCTACGATATTTGGGGATATTTCGTCGTTTCAAGGTGCCAAGTTCAAATCCATCCACCGTAATGGTTCCTTCTGTGGGCTCTAGCTCCTTTAATAAAAGCTTAATCAGGGTAGACTTTCCCGAGCCACTGTTTCCCACTACAAACACAAATTCCCCCGGCTCAATATGCAGATTTATTCCATTTAATGCCGGTTGACCAGTGGAATAGCTTTTACTTACATTCTCCAAATCAATCATCTTACCTGTTTCCTCCTAAAATAACTTAACCTGTATCTGTTCCGTACCTTACAGCTTCAAATCATGACAACAGAACAGATACCTTAATTTACAAAATCCAGGGACGATAAATCGTCTCTGGATAAAAGTAGTCGTTCTCATATTTTTTCTATGTATTCACTCTCTTCAATCAGAACCTTACATTTACTGTAAGGTTCGTACCTGCGCCAAATCTCTGATTTGTGTGC
>CACXGE010000021.1 GCA_902767135.1 uncultured Lachnospiraceae bacterium
ACGGGGAAATCTTTAAGATAGAACAACCGAATGGTGAGTGTTTTTTTGTAAAATAAAGGAGTGTGGATAAAGTGAGAAGAAAAAGAAGAAATCATTTTGAAAAATGTTTGAATAACCATAGGAAAAAGGAGAACAGCAAGGGAACGGTGTTTTTTGTTTGTATGCTTATCATAATCACTATGAATTTGTCGGTGTTTATGTTAAAACCTTTGGCAGCAACGAATATTATAAAACTTAGTAAATCTTCTGTTAGAATAACGAAAGGAGAAAGTGAAAAAATCACAGTAAAAATAGGAGGAAATTACAAGTTTAAAAAAGTGTTAGTAGAAAAAAATTGTAATAGGAAAGCTGTAAAACTTACAGTAAAGGACAATAAGGTTATTGTCAAAGGTTTAAAAAAAGGGACAGCGAAGGTAATACTAAAGGTAAAATACACAAATAGAAAAAAGACAAAGACGAAACAAGTAGTTTTAAAAGTTATTGTAAAGGATGGAAAGGAAAAACATACTCATACCTGGAATAAGGGTAGTGTAACAAGGGAGGCAACGTGTAAAGAAAAGGGGACAAAGACATATTTGTGTGTAACTTGTGGAGAAAAGAGGACGGAAGAAATACCGGCGAAAGGACACAAGATTGTGATAGATAAGGCCGTAGCACCTACAAGTACTCGGAATGGATTAACGGAAGGAAGTCACTGTTCCAGATGTAATGGGATAATCAAAAAACAAAATATAATTCCTGCAACTGGTCCAACAGAAGAAAGTCAGCAAACAGAAAAATCAGACTGGTGGTCTTTTGAAAATGGTACATTGCGTTTGTCGGAGATTCATTATAATGTGCAAAAAATAGCAGGTTCAAATTATTATATTTATGATACTCCATGGGTAAAATCTGGCATAATTATTACTGATATAGTAATAAATGGAGATGCAGTTTATGTGGATGTGGTAAACGGTCAGCCATCCTCAGGAAATAGAGAGCGTGCGGTTCCTATGTTGGGAATGTTTGCAGGAATTAGTAGTTTGAAAAGTGTAACAATTCAAAACTTAAATGTGCATGAGATGAAAAATTTGGATGAAATGTTTATGGGGTGTACATCGCTGACAGATGTTAAGATTACAAATATTAAAGGGGCAGAGAGTGCTAAAAGAATGTTTTGGGGGGATGAGGCATTGAAACATGCATCTGTTGAGATAGATTGTCCTGAATTAAAAACAGTGGAAAGAATGTTTTCACGTTGCAGTAGTCTTTCAAAAATAAATATATATTTAAACGCTAAGAATATAGAAGATTTTTCAAGTATGTTTAGTGAGTGTTCTTCGCTGACATTTGTAGACCTTGGTGAAATTGAAATCAATGATGCTAACGTAGCAGGAATGTTTTGGAATTGCAGTCATTTACAAGAGGTTTTGATTAGAAAAGTATCTATGAAAAATACAATTGAAGCAAATGCAATGTTTAATACAGATAATGCAATCACAGATTATAGTTTTGCAGAACATTGGGATGTCAGCTCAAACATTTGTCTTATTGCAGATGAGTGTTATGAAAAAATGGTCGTATATGAGCCGGAATCATGTTCTTACTCTGTGACAGTGTGTTATAAAAAGACTATGCCAAAGTGGTATGAAGAATATGTGGAAAACATACAAAACTTAGGGGATATGATGCAGATTGCAGATACAAAATATTATGATTTATATATTGGTAATGTCGATAATCCTTTGAATGAGGAAATGACAGTAAGTGATATTATAGGTGGCGTTCTGGATTCGTATGCTGAATTAGAAAGCAAAATGGGAAATGAAGAAGCAGCAAGTATATTCGAGACGGCAGGATTGACAAAGGATGTGATGGAACAATTGGCGAACATGGCTGATGGGGAGTTTGATGTAGAAGATGTTCTTGAATTTATTTTAGAAAACACAATTTGATGTATTATCTTATAGATACACAAAAACTAGAGTAGCCAGATGTCTGGATTATGATGCCAGTAGGATAACAGAGGAGTCTATGGTAGCTAAGGCTGAATTTATTTTACCAAGTAAAGAAAAATACTG
>CACXGE010000022.1 GCA_902767135.1 uncultured Lachnospiraceae bacterium
ACCTGAAGCCTGTTGGCATTTACCATTCTGGTATGACTGCTTACGGAAGCGAAATCAAAACCGGATTTGCTTTCTTTGATAAAGTTCTCCATCAGTCCTCGTTTGCTTACGAATTCTTTTTTATTCACTTGATAAGTGAAAAGCAATATTCAATTAAAATACAGTGACTATGCGGCTTTCAGCCAATTTTTCGGCTGTGTCGTGAATAATCTAGGTTAAAGAAGAACTGGTAGAAAATATTTAATTAACTTTATGTGTTCAGAACCAGTGAGAACATTGGTAAATCCTGCAACACCGATAAAAGGAAAAATTCAGTTAACGTTCACAGATTCTTATATCTGGTAACCAGATTTATACTGAAAAGCTCTTGCATATGAAACAAGAACTTGATAGAATGAACAAGTGGTATAAGGTGTACAAGAGACACAATAAGCTACGAGACATAATAAGTACAATAGGTACAAAAGGTACGCGATACACAAGAAGATTCGCGAGATTTTCAGTTATCGAAACTTTGTCAGAAGTAGCAATAAACCACATAAGCCCATTCATACATATCTGATTATCACAGCGAAATCATAAAGAGCGGATATCCAATGATTGGATCATAGAACGGGAAATATTCGTTATGGTAATATTATTGGTATAATAAGTACAAGAGGTGCATAGGATGTATTATGGCAAATTGTGAAATCATTGATGGTACCATCGTTGTAACAATTTACCTTTTGTCAAAGATAGGATGAATGGCAAGATAGTTGATAGGTACATAAAGTACAAGAAGTATATGAAGTATAGTAGGTACAAGGAGGAAAAAATGGAGACAATTGTTGTGGCAAATCAAAAAGGTGGTATTGGAAAGACTACTACTGCAACTGCATTGGTAAGTATTTTAGAAAGTAAAGGAAAAAAAGCCCTTTTAATTGATGCTGACCAGCAAGGAAACAGCACAGACACCTATAAAGCAGAAGTAGAGGGGGCTGCTACATTGTATGATGTATTGTTAGAGGAGGACAGAATAAGTTTAGAAGAGGCAATTCAGGAAACTGAAAATGGTAAAATAGTGGCTTCCGACCCCTTACTACGTAAGGCAGATGAAGTCTTAAATAATGATGTTGAAGGCTTATATCGTTTACAGGATGCACTGGAAGAACTCAAGGGATATGATTATGTGGTAATTGATACAGCTCCTGCTATGAACAGTATTTTACATAACTGTTTAATTGCAGCAGATAAGGTTATTATTCCTGTAACTGCCGACAGATATGGACTACAGGGGTTAGCACAGTTGAATGACACGATCACTGCAGTAAAGAAAAGACAGAATAAAAATTTAAAAGTAGCAGGATTATTGCTTGTAAAATATAATGGAAGAACCCTTTTAGGAAGGGAAGTAAAAGAGTCTTTAGAAAAGATTGCCAGTGAAATGGATACAAAGCTTTTTAAAACTACAATTCGAGAAAGCACAAAGGCAAAAGAAGCTCAGGCAATGAGAAAGACATTGATAAAATATGCACCAAACTGTACCACTGCATTAGATTATGTAGATTTGGTAGATGAATTATTGGGAGGTAACGAATAGTGGCAAGAAATAAAAGCAGCAGATTCGGAGCAGATGAAGGCTTATTTGAAGGTTCTACCTTCACACAAAGAAAAACAAAACAAGAAGAACAAGAAGAACAAAATGCACAGGATACACAAGAAGTACATGTTTCAACTGGCGAAGATGAAAACATAAGTGAAACTGTCCAGAACAAAACCCAGTTACCATCAGGAGCACAACAAACATCTTATGTACATGATGAACATGATGTACAAGAAACACCTTATGTACAACATACGAATGTACAAACAGAGAGAAATTATCAACTTGAGAGAAATAAGCAAACGCAACAAGTACAAGTAGTACAAGAAGAACAATACGTACAGAATGACGAGCCTCAAGTATTTATAAATACACAACAGGTGCAAGAGATGTACAACACACATGGAGTACAACAACCACAAGAAGTACAATTTATACAAGGTGTACAACAAGAACAGCATATACAACAGACAATTCCTCAACAGGGGATAAATCCACAACATATACAATATGTACAAGGAGTACAGGTGGTACAACAAGAACAACAGATAAAAAAGGAAATAGGAAGTACCCAGGGGAAAAAAGGTCAAAAATTAAAGAGAATTAATATGGCGTTTTCTGATGATAATCATTATTATGTGACCCACGAAAGCAGAAGAAGAGGAATCAGCGCTACGGCTTTTGTGAATATGATTATAGATCAATACAAAGCTGGCAGCGATGGAAATATAATGATTTAAATATGTATCTGTTCAGAAACACTGAATAGATACGTAAATTGGGCAATGCTGAGACCGGTGCTGAATAGATACTGAAATGTTACACTAAACAGTAAAGGGATACAATAATTAAATATTAAAGATACTATCTCATAGTCTTGAACGGATATAATATAATAATAGTTAAAAGGAGTCGGAAATGATAGGGGAAGAAAAATGGGAGGAGAGAAGGATTTTCTCAAAGACCAATATCATTACTGTGTGGGGTATAATATCGATAGCAGTTTTATTGACTATATCCACTTTGACCTTAAGCCATTTGGTTCACAAAGCAACCGATGAAAGTACAAATGCGTTGGAAAAAATTTATTTGTATGAAATAGGAAAACGAATTGTAGATGAAATAGATTCAGAAATAGAAAAGCAAATAACACAAATGGAAAATTCAGTCAACGGACTGAACGAAGAATACTTAGACAGAGAAGAATATTTAAGGAAATATGTTGCTATTGTACAGAACGTGAATGGAATGGAAAGTTATGGAGTGGTGGATGCTAATGGGAAAGTGTACACCAAGGAAAAAACATTTTCAGTAGAGAAAAGTTTGGGCTCTTTAGAGAAAGGTCGTACTACCCCGGTCATTCGCACCACCTTAGGAGACGATTCTAACACTATTATAAGGATTGCAGTGCCCACAAGGGAGATAAATTTCCAAAATACGAACATAGTAGCCTGTTTTATGGCAATGGATGCTGAGCAAATGATTCCATTCCTAAAATATCAGGGGGAAAAGGAACAAGTTTTGTGTCGTTTATTTTCTAAAGATGGAAACTGCATGATATCTTCCAATGGGAAAGATGGAACGGATTACAATATCTTTGATACCTTGGAAACTTCTTGTCAATTTTCAGGTGAATACTCATTAGAGCAAATGAAGGATGATTGGAAAAATCTGAGGGAGGGATATGTATTTTATCATGCGCCAGAAGGAAGCAACTATACCTACTATATTCCTGTAGCAGGAACGGACTGGATGGTAAGTGTAAGGTTGCGCTACAGCATAATTGACTCTGTCATTTCTTCAGCAGGTAGGAAAATATATAGGGGAAGTCAGATACAACTTGCTGTGGTGATGATATCTACGCTACTAATATTTGTACTTATGTTGAAGACAATATTGGAGAGTAGGAAACGAAAATATGAGATGAAAAAGGGGGAGGAACTCTTAAGAGAGAGGGAGCGTTCTCTTAGGCTGGAAATGGATGCCTACAAAGATGGGTTAACGGATTTGTATAACCGACGTGCCTATGAAGAAGATATGGCATGTCATGCCAAAGAAAATAAATTAGAAAAAGAATTAACCTTTGTATCGATTGATGTGAACGGATTAAAGTTAGTGAATGACAGTCTTGGTCATGAAGCTGGGGATGAACTTTTAAAAGGTGCAGCTTGTTGTATCCAAAGATGCCTGGGACCTTACGGTAAAGTTTATAGAATTGGTGGAGATGAATTCAGTGCCATGGTCTATGCAAATTCTGATATGCTACGAAACATTAAGGATAATCTGGACGGCTCTGTGATGCAATGGGAGGGAAATCATGTGAAGAAGTTGTCTCTTTCCTGTGGATATGCATCAGTAATAGAATTTCCAGATAAGGGCATAGAAGACCTAGCAAAAATAGCTGATAAAAAAATGTACCAGAGTAAGGCTTTTTATTATGAAAAGGAAGGAATGGATAGGAGAGGCCAACAGGAAGCATACAACGCATTATGCCAATATTATACCACTATATTAAAGGTAGACCTGACACAGGATTCCTTCCACATCGTAAAGGGGGGCGAAAATGTGCTAGGGAAAGGGGAATGTGGCAAAATATCTGGTTGGCTGAAGAACCTCTCTAGTTCTGGTCAGGTGCATAGAGATGACAGGGAAAGATATATGAAATATACAGACCTTGCGTATCTTAGAAATTATTTTAAAGGTGGGAAAAAGACTTATCGCATTTGGTATCGGAGACGGAATGAAAGGGAATACAACTATGTCATAATGGAAATTATTCCAAGCAACGAGTATTCTCATGCCCATCAGATGGTATATCTGTATGTAAAAGACATGCAAGGGGATGTCTATATACACCAAAAGTGAGAAGATGAGAAAGGAAATTGAAAAATTTTGGCGATTTTGGAGTAAACTTATTTTTGGCATTGTCGGGATTTAGTATGTATTTTGCCTGGACGAAAAATCCAGATACCAAGGTGTTTTACTGGAATCGATACATGAGAATCGGAATCACGTAAAAATAGTAAATTATGCATGATACTTACAATCACAATGTGTATTATTTCATGTGTTTTACAGTATGTGTATCCTGTATTTTATCGAGTGGAGTGTTTTATGCACCGAGTACCTGCATATTTTTTAGGATTATATTTAGGAAAGATGTCCTGGGAGGGAAAAGAATGCGATAAAAAATGTGAGGTATTGGTTTGGGTATCTTTTTTTATCAGCATCCTCTTGTTAGTCTATATGAGATTTGAGCCATTAACTTTAGAGATGTATCTGTTTTGTGCTTTTGACAGTATGGAGTTTTACTGAGGCACGAGGATGGCAGTTTTTTGGTGGGGATGCCTATATGATACAGATGATTAACTTTGTCTCATTTTCCATAGTGATTCTCTCCATAGCTTTTTCCATGAAACAGATGCATTTTATTATGAATGAAAGACATTTAAAAATTTTAATGATGGCTGATATAGTGATACCTATCAGCCAGATTATCATACAATTGTTAGAAATTGCTGACTTTTTTGAAATGCTAACGGTGATACACATTATGGATGCAGTGAATTTATTTGTCTTTATAACAGATTTTTTGATCGCATCATGGAAAAATGGAAGAAAACATACCAATCTTGTCTGGTCTATTGTTATGTACGTATCCACCATCGGTTGCCTGACTTTGGACTTAGCAGATTTTTATGTATGGGACAAGTTTGGAAATGGTTTTTTTTCAAGGATTGAATTGTTGGTGATTATGGTGGTTGCAGGCATCTGTACCATGAAAAAGGGTATTACAATTTACGGAGAAAATATTGAGAAAAAGACCTATGAGAGAATGGCATATATGGATGATATGACACAGATGCGAAATCGGAGAGCTTTTGACAGAGATTTGGAACATCTGGAGAAGAAAAATAGAGATGTTACAATTCTTTATGTAGATATGAATGGATGAAAACAGATTAATGACAACATGGGACATCAAAAAGGGGATGAAGCGATTCGATGTGTGGAAGAAAAGTTGTTACATTTTCAGAAACGAGGCAATTTTTGTTATCGCTAAGCATCGCTTATGGCGCTGAGGACTATTGTTCCAAGAATAATGAAAATATATTTGAAGCAATGAAGCGAGCAGACAAGAAAATGTATATGAGAAAGAAAAGTAACAGTTCAGGCAGGTCTGCGCATTTGCTGCGCTGACCGTGCAAGAATGTGCATTGAACAAAAATCGGGCAATTTTTCATGCGTAAGCATTGCCCGATTTTGTAACAGTTTAGCCTATGGCTGAACTGTTACAAAGAAAAAGATGAAAAAGTAGTGTCGGGTGGTAAATGATGAGAAAATATGGTATAATTTAATGAAAAATAAAATTGTGATGTTTACATTATGAACCGGGAATAAAGTAAGGGATAAGTCAATTGTTGTATTTTTACGAATGAAATATGAGATATTCGTCAACTACTAAGACATAAGATAATTATTCTAAAAAGGTAACTGTTCAGAACCACTGGGCAGCTATTCCAAAAAACATGATAGGACGAAAAGGTCTGTGTTTTTAGAAAGGGGAACACAATGGATGTAAGATATGATGTGGCAGTGATTGGTACAGGACCAGCGGGTCTATCCGCCGCAATCACCCTAAAAATTAGAAATAAAAATATTTTGTTGTTAGGGAGCAAGACAGGAAGCAGCAAGGTGGAGAAAGCTCACGAAATTCATAATTACCTGGGACTTCCGGCCGTGACAGGAGAAAAACTGTCAGGACAATTTATGGAACACTTAAAGCAGATGGAAATTCCAATTACCGAAGAGAATATCACGTCAGTGTATGCTATGGGAGATTACTTTGCACTTACCACCAAGACAAATCGAATGTACGAGGCAAGTGCAGTGATTCTTGGAACAGGTGTGAATTTTGGAAAACCATATCAGGGAGAGGAGCAATTCTTAGGAAGTGGAGTAAGTTATTGCGCAACTTGTGATGCCCCATTGTATAAGGGAAAGACAGTAGCAATTATAGGGGACTCGCCAAAGGAAGAGGCTGAGGCAGAATTTTTGGCTGAAATTGCAGGAAAAGTTTATTATATTCCAACTTATAAGGGAACCATAAATATCAAAAATAACATTCAGGTAGTCTGGGATATACCTGTAGGTGTACAGGGAGAATATCAGGTAGAAAAGCTTATATTAAAGAAGCAGGAATTAGAAGTGGATGGAGTGTTTATCTTAAGGGAGGCTGTATCACCAGCCAGTCTGGTTCCGGGAATTAAAATGGATGGCAATCATGTTGAAGTCAATCGGAAGATGGAGACAAATTTGAAAGGGTGTTTTGCCTGTGGGGATATTACGGGTACGCCGTACCAGTATATCAAAGCAGCTGGTGAAGGAAATGTAGCGGCAATCTCTGCTGTGGAGTATCTTTCCAAGCTGAATTAAAATAACTGTAACTGTTCAGAATCACTGAACAGTTACTAATCATATATAGAAATGGAGAAGAAATATGGTAAAGAAGATTACAGGAAAAGAATTTGAAGATACAGTAAAAACAGGGGTATCAGTGGTAGATTTCTCAGCAGGCTGGTGTGGACCATGTAACATGTTAGCACCAGTGTTAGAAGAAGTATCCCAGGACCTTACGGATATTAACTTCTATAACGTAGATGTGGATACAGAAACACAGCTGGCGGTTCGTTTTGGAATTTCTAATATTCCGGCATTGCTTATTATGAAGGATGGAGAAAAAAAGGAAATTCAGGTGGGATTTCAGCCGAAAGAAAGTTTGATTGAAGCCTTCAAAAAATATATAGATTAAGAGTAAGAAAATAAAAATAGGTAGCAAATGAAGAGGTGATACTGTTTCATGGACATAAATACTATTTTTTCAAAAGTGGATGACTATTTCAAAAAGAATCAACCCAAGGAGGCGGAAAAACTACTGAAGGAAACTTTGGCACAGGCTAAGGAAGAGAATAATACTGAGATAAGTTTACAGATTTTAAATGAGCTTATTGGGTATTATCGTCAAACCTCAGAGGTGGATCAACTATTGACTGTGATTGAAAATGCGTTGAATCTGGCTGATAAGATGGGCTTGAATGGTACCATTCCATACGCTACGACGGCACTGAATGCAGCCACCGGTTATCGTGCCATTGGCAGACTGGAGCAGTCCTTAAAATGCTTTCAGACCGTGGAAGACATATATTTAAAGCAGCTTGCACCACAGGATAATTTGCTGGCAGGATTCTATAATAATTATAGTCTTTTGCTTCAGGAAATGGGAGAATACAGCAGGGCCAGAGAATGTCTTTTAAAGGCACTTTCTATTGCAGAGCATAATCAGTCTAAGTTCAAGATTGCTGTAACTTATGCAAATTTGGCCAATACTGCAGTGCTGGAGAGAGATTTTGAAAATGCAGAGAATTATGCAAGGACGTCTATTAAGTGTTTTGAGGACAGAAATCTCTTTGACCCCCATTATTGTGCAGCTCTTTCTGCTTTGTCTATGTGTCATTACGAAAAGGGTGAGTATCAGGAGGCAATGGAGATTTGCCAAAGAGGTATGACAATGATAGAACAGAAACTGGGAAAAAATCTGCAGTATGAACGTTTAAAGAAAAATTGGGAGATGTGTAAGATAGCCATGGAAAGTCAAGGTGAAGTAAAAGAAAAGATAACCGGAATGGATATCTGTAGAAAATATTATGAAACTTATGGAAAGAAAATGATTCAGGAGAAATTTCCAGACTATGTATCTAAGATTGCAGTGGGACTAGTAGGCGAGGGTTCGGAATGTTTTGGATTTGATGATGAGAATTCCAGAGATCACGACTGGGGTCCGGGATTTTACCTCTGGGTTACAGAAGATACCTATCATGAGATAGGAGAAAGTCTGGAAAAATGCTATGAGGAACTGCCTAAGGAATTTATGGGATTTCAAAGAAAGGTGACCAGTCAGGGAGCCCATAGGTGTGGAGTTGTATCCATATCTGCTTTTTATGAGAGACTGGTGGGTGCAAAGACATATGAAGAGATAGATTGGAGAATGGTGGAGGATGCTTCCTTGGCAGCAGCAAGCAATGGGCAGGTGTTTGTAGATGAGGAAGGAATTTTTTCAGAATTTAGGAATAAATTAAAACAGGGATATCCAAAGAGAATTTTGTACTTAAAGCTGGCAGAGGATGTGGCAAAGATATCCCAGACAGGACAGTATAACTTCATGCGAATGCTAAAAAGAGGGGACAGGCTTACTGCAGATGGCATGCTGATGGATTGTATCAGGCATATGATGATACTGCAACACCATATGAATCATGTGTATCCGCCCCATGAAAAGTGGTTGAGCAAAAGCACCTCAAGCTTGCCAAATGGTCAGGATTTCGTGTTTTCCCTAAAAAAATTACATTCTACTCTGAAAGAAGAGGATGAGAAGGCCATGGTGAATGTAGAAGCACAGACAGAGGCTTTGTGTGGAGATTCTGCAGCTACATTATATCAAATGGGATATATCAGTGATGTGGAGAGCTATCTGGACGTTCATGTACAGGAGTTGCTTTTTAAATCAGAATATGTGGAACTAGAGGATGAAGAACTGGTGGACAGGATTGCAAGACTGGAGTTTCGGGCATTTGATAAGGTGAAGAATGAAGGGGGAAGAGCTTATTGCCAGAATGACTGGCCAACTTTTTCCATTATGAGGAAAAGTCAATATCTTACATGGAATCATGAAATGCTTTGTCAGTACCTGTATGATTTTTCCAGAGAATATGAAAGAGGGCATAATCTGATAACGGAAAAGTATGGAAGAATGATGGAGAGTACAGAACCGGAGAAATATAAAGAAATGGCGCAATATTTTTCTCCTTTATCAGAACAGAAAAAAGCTGTCATAGAGCAGATTGTGGCAGTGCAAATGAATATGATGGAGGAATTTGCAAAAGATTATCCACAGGTGGCAAAGAATGCCAGAAGCCTTCATACCTATGAAGACGATATCATTCATACCTCTTATGAGACCTATTTGCGGGGGGAAATCAGCACATATTCTGATAAGATGCTACAGTTGTATGGGGCTTATGTAGTACAGAGTGTGTCAGAGGGGAAAAACATAGCAAGAGCGATTATTGAAAATACAGCAAAGTTATATGGATATGATGACTTGGAAAAGCTACAGTAATAATAGTAACTGTTGACAAGCAAATTAAAATTGGAAGCAGTTGGGAATATATTAGAAAAGGAGATCATTATTATGAAAGGTAGAAAAACAAACGAAAAACTTGTACATGCATTATCAGAAATGAAGGATATTGAATACGGGGTAGATTCTGAGATAGACAATATCCATCAAAGATTAAAGAAAGGTCGTGACGCATTTGCAAAGATTTATGACTTGGATGTGAATGTAGTAGCAGAGATTAGCGCACTGGATTTGGAAATAAAATTTTATATAAAGCAGTTGATGGAGATTGCGGGCAGTGTAGCTGAGGCAACCAAAAGTATTCATTCAGCTTCTGCTGACTCTACAGAGGTAGCAGCAGTGGTAGCAGAGAGACATGAGGATTTAACTAATACAATCATCAACGTATCAGAACAGTCCAACAGTGTATATGAGAAGATAGATTCAAGTCAGCAGAGTCTGACAGAAATACGAAAATTATCGGAAAACACTATTGAAGTATCAGAAAAAATGCAAAGTGATATGAATCAGTTGTCTGAAATTATCAATCATATGAATGAAGTAATTGTGGCGATCAATGCAATTTCTTCACAGACCAATCTGCTTTCGTTAAATGCGTCTATTGAGGCTGCAAGAGCAGGTGAGGCAGGAAGAGGATTTGCGGTTGTTGCAGATGAAATCCGTTCTTTGGCAGACGAGACGAAAAAATTGACAGATGATATGGGAAGTTTTGTTGCCAGCGTACAAAGCGCGGCGGAGGAAAGTGTAAACAGTGTGGCGGGGGCTATTGTTTCACTGGAGGAAGTGAATACACGTATTAAGGAGGTGTGGTCATTAAACGAAGAAAATCAGTCACACCTTGCAGGGATTACAGAAAGTATTAGTAATTTAGCAGCAGTCAGTGAAGAAATCAGTAGTTCTATGAATGAAATTGAGGCAAGGGCTTCTGAAATTGAAGAATTCTGCCAGATTTTACAGGAAGATACAGGTAAGCTGAAGGATGTTGGAGACAACTGTTCTGTATCAATCAAACCAATCGAGGCAGTGGAAAAGAAAATGGATGATGTGCTGGTTCAAATGGGTGCAATGTCAAGTGATGTGTTCTATGCTTTCTCCCAAAAAGAGTTGACAGAACAGATAGACACAGCAATCCAGGCTCATAAAAATTGGGTTCAAAAATTAGAAACTATTATTGAAAGTCAGAGCATTATTCCTTTTCAGGTAGATGGAAACAAATGTAAATTTGGGCATTTTTTTAATTCCATAAATCCGGACAATTCTGCAATGAAAAAAGTTTGGAATGAAATCGGTGAAAAGCATAAAAATTTACATAAAATGGGAGCCCAGGTAATTTCTGCAATGTTTGATGAAGACTATGGAAAGGCCAAGTCAATTTATAAGGATGTGGTGAGTCTCTCCCAGGATTTAATGAACCAGCTGGAACATATTGGCTCTCAGATACCTCAAAGCAGTGCAAAATAAATGGGAAGTAAATAGAATTACAGATGAAAAATAGGTTGTTTTTGGATATAATTAGTCAGGACAGGAGTAAAAAATGTTATTCAGTATCAGTTTAATTTTAATCTTAGGTATGACACTTGGATGGATGTGCCAGAAGGTAAAACTCCCAAGTTTAATTGGAATGCTGGCAACCGGTATTATTTTAGGTCCCTATGTATTGGGATTATTGGATGATTCACTGCTGGGAATTTCGTCAGATATCAGAAAAATAGCTTTGATTATTATTTTAACCCGTGCTGGTTTAAGTCTGGATATCTCTGGGTTAAAAAAAATTGGAAGACCGGCAGTTATGATGTGCTTTGTTCCAGCAACTTTTGAATTGCTGGGTATGCTTATATTTGGACCTAAGTTGTTACATTTAACGGTATTAGAGGCAGCTATTATGGGGGCTGTGTTAGCAGCAGTTTCTCCAGCAGTGGTGGTGCCAAGAATGGTAAAACTTATGGAAGAAGGGTATGGAACAAAGAAGGGAATCCCACAGCTTATTCTGGCAGGAGCATCTGTAGATGATGTGTACGTTATTGTATTATTCACAACATTTATTAGTATGGCACAGGGAAATGGTGTTTCCATAATGAAATTTGTAAACATTCCGGTTTCTATTGTGGCAGGAATTTTCATTGGTTTGGTTGTGGGCTGTGTTATGGCAAAATATTTTGAAAAATTTCATATTCGTGATACCATCAAGATTTTGGTTATCCTAAGTGTTTCTTTTCTGTTAGTAGTGATAGAAGAACAAATGAATACAGTGATTACCTTTTCCGCCTTGATTTCTATTATGTTTATTGGGGTAGCTTTACAGAAAAAAAGAGAGATAGTGGCAAAAAGACTATCCATAAAGTACAATAAGTTATGGGTAGGAGCAGAGGTATTTTTGTTTGTATTAGTGGGGGCTACGGTAAACATTCAGTATTTAAGTCATGTAGGTGTAAAAGCGCTTCTTGTCATTGTTGGTGCTTTGGTATTTCGTATGGCAGGAGTATATGTCTGTATGCTTGGAACAAAATTTAACAGCAGAGAAAGGACTTTTACCATGATGGCATATACCCCAAAGGCAACAGTACAGGCTGCTATCGGTGGAATTCCATTATCCTTAGGGTTAGTTTGTGGGGATACTGTGCTCACGGTTGCTGTGTTGGCGATTGTAATCACTGCCCCACTAGGGGCCTTTGCAATAGATATGAGTTACAAAAAATTATTAGGGGAAAGGTAACTATTTAGTACAGGACTATGCATTCACTGCACAGTCCGTGAGAAAACCTAGATAGAACAAAGCAAAAATCCATCACCGCGGGTGATTTTGCATGGATTTTTGCTGTATCATATATATATAATTGTTTTGTGATACTTCATCCTCGTCGTTACGGAATGTTTATAGAAATTGCTTTGGTTTTGAATTACCTACATAAAATAAAGAAATTTCGTATATACTACTGTGGAAACCGATGTGAAATAACCATAATAGGTAACTGTAAGAATCTTGTTTAGACGCAAGATGAACACTTGCTGTTAAGCTATGCGCCAAGAATGATACTGTACAGTTACAAAAACAGGAGGATATTTGAATGTTTCACCAGTATGAACTAAAATATGGATATGGGGATTTGGAGCCAACCATCGATGCATTGACCATGGAAACTCACTACAGTAAGCATCTTGCAACCTATACAAAAAAATTAAATGAGTTTGCCCAGAAAGCAGGAATAGAGGATATGGGAATCACCAAAATTTTAGAATCCCTTTATACAATCAAAGATGAGAAACTTCGCACCGACATTCGTAATAATGGAGGTGGATTCTACAATCATAATCTGTATTTTTCTATTATTGGACCAAACGGAGGTGGAGAACCTTCTGGTGAATTGGGAGAAAAAATGAAAGAAACCTTTGGAAGCTTTCAATCTTTTAAAGACCAGATTTCTGAACTTGCACTCTGTCAGTTTGGTTCCGGATATGCATGGTTGTCAGTGACACCTAAGAAGGAACTGGTATTATCAAAGACTTGCAATCAGGATAATCCGATCAGTTTGGGAACTGGGAATACACCAATTCTAAATATTGACGTGTGGGAACACGCTTATTATCTAAAGTACAAGAATATGCGGGTGGATTATGTCAATAATTTCTTCAATATCATTGACTGGTCTGCTGTGGAAGGATATTATCAGAAGGCCTGTAGCAAATAGTAATCAGAATCAGGGAATAGATACAAAATCACAATGAAAATTGAATATGGAAAAGTAAAAACTGCACTCCTTTGGGGCGCAGTTTTTTGACGTTTTCTATGTATCTAATCTCTTCAATCAGAACCTTACATTTATTGTAATCGTTCAGCCTATTGGTTGAAGTATTGTTATGACGGTTTGAATATAACAGTATATAACAGTTGACAACAGTTTCTAACTGTTATATACTGTTATACAAAGGAGAGGATGATATGCATATTATACTAAACAACTCCTCTATGATTCCAATTTATGAGCAGTTGATGGACCAGATAAAAAACGAAATTATAAGTGGAAATTTAAAAGAGGATGAGGTACTACCTTCGGTAAGGGCACTTTCCGGAAAACTAAAAATCAGTGCACTTACCGTCAAGAAAGCCTATGACCATTTAGAAGAAGAAGGGTTTGTGGTTACAGTACATGGAAAGGGAACTTTTGTGGCTGCCACAGACAGACAACTGGCGGTAGAGGCTAGAAAAAAAGCAGTGGAAGATGAATTTTCCCGGGCAATTGAAAAGGCGAAAGCCCTAGGATTGACCTGTGAGGAGATTCGGGAAATGGTAGAAATAATATTGGAGGAATAAGTATGGTTTCAGTAAAAAATCTTGTAAAACACTATGGAGATTTTTGTCTAGATGTTTCAATGGAGATTCCGGATGGTCTGGTGACCGGTCTGATTGGGAAAAATGGCGCAGGGAAAAGCACTGTGATTAAGTCAATTCTAGGATTGGTAAAGCCAGATTCAGGTAAGGTAATGGTATTTGGTAAAGAAGCGGGGAAGCTGACTCCAAAGGAGAAAGAAAACATTGGAGTGGCACTTTCCGATTCAGGATTTAGCAATTATCTCACACTGGAGGATGTGACAAAAATTCTATGTAAAATGTATGGAGATTTTCACGAGTCAGAGTTTCGGGCTCTGTGTAAATCCCAGGGTCTTCCTTTTGACAAGGACCTAAAGAATTTTTCTACAGGTATGAAGGCAAAGGCGAGGGTTTTGGTAGCGTTAAGTCATAAGGCAGATTTGTTAATTATGGATGAACCAACTTCAGGACTTGATATTGAGGCGCGTAATGAAATTCTGGATATCATGCGTGATTACCTGGAGGAAAATGAGAAATGTTCTATTTTAATTACTTCACATATTTCTTCAGACTTAGAGGGGTTGTGCGATGATATCTATATGATACATGAAGGAAAGGTAATTCTTCATGAAGAAACAGATAAAATCATAGGACAGTATGGGCTTCTTAAGGTGGAGGAGGCAATGTATGCTAAATTAGATAAGAGTAATATTATAAAGACAAAGAAGACGGACTATGGCTACGAATGTTTTACCAGTGAAAAGCAATTCTACATAGACAATTATCCGGGTCTTGTTGTGGAAAATGGAAATATAGATGAGTTGATTCTTATGATGACAGGAGGTAAATAGTTATGGCAGGATTAGTGGAAAAAGATATCAGGTTATTATTAAAAAGGAAAGAGACTATAATTATATTTCTGGCAATTTCCTTTTTATTGGGATTTACAACGGATGGAAACTTTGTCATATCATATTTAACCATTCTGTGTACAATTTTCACAGTAAGCACCATCAGTTATGATGAATTTGACAATGGTTATACTTTCCTTATGACATTGCCAATTGATTGTAAGACCTACGTAGCAGAAAAATATGCCTTTTGTATTGGCAGTGGATTCATTGCATGGATTTTTGCAGTTATCTTCTTTCTGGTAACAGGTGTTGTAAAGGGGGATGCTATCAATTTATCTGAAGATATGATGATGGCAGTAGTATTTATTCCAGTATACATTATTATGTTGTGTGTCATGATTCCAATTCAGTTGAAGTATGGCGGAGAAAAGAGTAGAATTGTACTGTTGGTATTGTGGGGTATCATTGCTTTGATTGGATTTTTAGGAGCAAAGGTGTTGGCAGGCTTGCATATTTCCATAGATGGATTGGTGAAAATCCTGGATCAGATACCAGAGATAGTCTTTGGTATACTGGGCATTGCAATCACTGTTGTGATTGTGGTGATATCTTTTGTATGCAGCAGAAAAATTATGGAGAAAAAGGAATATTAGCATTTTAGCAAAAAGATACAAAAACCAAGGGCAGTTCCTTGGTTTTTATAATTTTGTGTTCACAAGGACGACACATTATGGTAGTATTATTCTTATCAAAAACAGGATGGAATTTGTAAGAAATAAGGCAGGAACGCAAAATGGAGAAAAAGGTAACAATAGAAGAAACCGAAAATATAGAAGACATAGGCTACGAGGAGAATATTACGTTTCTTCCAAAAATTGTAGACAATCTTGATATGGAGTGTGAATACAGGAAACTTATGTATATCTATGAGGCTGCTATTCAGGAGATTGTTTCAAAATTAAATATTTTGAAGGGCGAATTTCAGTTTAGCAATGATAGAAACCCCATATCCAGTATATCCAGCCGGGTAAAGTCAAAGGAAAGTATTGTATATAAGATTCATAAAAAGGGGCTTCCTATGACCGGGAGTACCCTCATACATAATGTGCGGGACATCGCAGGTGTCAGAGTGGTTTGTCCGTTTATTGAAGATGTGTATTCTGTTGCCCGTATGCTGGTGAAACAGAAGGATATCGAAGTGATAGAAGTCAAAGATTATATCCGTGAACCGAAAGAAAATGGATATCGTAGTCTACATTTGATTATCACAGTGAACGTGGAGTTTGCAGAGACTTCACATAACATCCCGGTAGAGATACAGATACGAACCATAGCCATGGATTTCTGGGCAAGTACAGAACATCAGCTTCGATACAAAAAAAATAAGGAATTTCCAAGAGAGGCTCAGAAAAAATTAAAAAAATGTGCAGATTTGATGGCTCAGGCCGACAATATGATGCAGGAGATTGCAGGGAATTTTGGTCAGGAACAGTGGTAAGGAAAACAGATACGAATATCGGGTAGTGTCCACAAACGAAAGATGCCCGATTTTTGTAAAATGCACATTTTCTTACGGTCTCAGCAGTAAATGCTGAGACCTGTACTGAATCGTTACAAATTTACATTTACTCACGGTTTCAGCAGTAAATGTTCAGGCCTGTAGGAAATCGCTATGAGTATACTATAATAAGAGAAACAATTTGAGGTAAGAGAAATGAAAAATTACGAAAATAAACAGTTTGATGAAGAACGGGCCCTATATGGGGAAAAAAACGCTGTAGTGAAAAACTGCAAATTTGATGGACCAGCAGATGGAGAGTCAGCACTGAAGGAATGTGAAAACATCCAGGTACAGAATAGCTTTTTCAATCTTCGATATCCATTCTGGCATGTGAAGCATGGACAGATTATCGGTTGTGAAATGACCAAATTGTGCCGTGCAGCTCTTTGGTATGATGAGGATATTACAATCACAGACAGTAAGATGCACGGTATCAAGGCATTGAGAGAGTGTAGGAATATTATCTTATCCAATACAGATATTATTTCTCCGGAATTTCTATGGAGATGTAAAGATGTAACTGTGAAAAATTCCAGACTAGAATCCGAGTATCCTTTCTTCGAATGCAAGGATGTGACTATAGATAGTCTCAATATGAAAGGAAAGTATTCTTTTCAGTATGTAGAAAATATGACCATAACGAATTCTAATCTGGATACAAAAGATGCCTTTTGGCACAGTAAAAATGTGACCGTAATTGACAGTGTAGTCCGGGGAGAATATTTGGGCTGGTATGCCGAAAACTTAAAGCTCGTTCGCTGCCACATTGTAGGGACACAGCCTCTTTGCTATTGTAAAGGATTGGTATTGGAAGATTGCATCATGGAAGATACCGATTTGTCCTTTGAGCGAAGTGAAGTAAATGCAACCGTGAGAGGGCGAATTGAGGGAGTTAAGAATCCTGTGTCAGGAAAGATTGTGGCAGAGGAAATTGGAGAACTTCTCATGGAGCCGGAATATGTAGATGTGTCAAAGACTACCATTCTTTGTACATCAGAGAAATAAAACAAGGGATGCGACCCTGCGGTCGTATCTCTTGTTTCTTTGTAACTTACACAGCTTCATTTTTGGTTATGTCCGACTGTGGAATTACGATTTTACGAAAAGCAGGTACAATCTGTGCTGCTACCACAGCCTTGACACAGTCAAGAGGCAAAAAGGAAAGGATACCAGCAACAATGGCAGTCTTTAAATCTAAATGGCCAAGAACCATCCACCAAAGGGCTCCAATCACATCTACCAGAACGGCCCCTAACAGAGAAAGCAAGGTATATACAATTCGATTGTATTTTTTTGGACGAATGAGAGGAATAAGGATTGCCACAACTAAAAATGCAAAGCTATACCCACCATATAGTCCGAATAAATAGCCAAATCCTGCACTTCCACCAATAAATACCGGAACTCCCACCGCACCTAACAGCATCCATACAACTAAAATGGAGGCAGAATCAGCAACTGCGAAAGTTAAACTAATAATCATAACAATGAAATTTAAAAAGGTTATGTGCGAGCCATTGGGCAAAGGAATACTGATATAAGCAGATACACATAACAGTGCCGCAAATAATGCGTTCATAACAAGAGAACGGGTTGTAAATTTTTGTGATGTTTTCATAATAGTTTTTGATGCCTAGAAAAGCATCTTCCTTTCTTAATATTTTCTATGTATTCACTCTCTTCAATCAGAACCTTACATTTACTGTAAGGTTCGTACCTGCGCCAAATCTCTGATTTGTGTGCATC
>CACXGE010000023.1 GCA_902767135.1 uncultured Lachnospiraceae bacterium
CCATCTCTACAATGTAGTCGCTTAAATCTGATTGTCCTGTTCCGTGTGGCATATCATCATATGTCATTCCCGGATGCATCTTTTGTTCCCTAAGTGTCTCAATCCGTTCTTCTATCCTTCTTGCTTTTCTTTCCGCTGCCTGGTAGTTTCTAAGATATGCTTTCTTTTTCTCCGTTTCCATGCATTTCATCTTCCCTGTACCCTCCTTGCGTGATATAATATGCATGTACTTCATTTTTCCCCAGCACTTTTTACCATTTTATGTGCTGGGTTCCTTTTTTACTTACTAAAAAAATACCAACCGTCAAATACTTGTGGTTGGTATTTCTTTCTTGCTCGTTCCGCAACAAACATGATGAATCATCTTTTTTACTTCTTCATTTTCATTTTTTATTTCTATTTTAACTTCTGGGTGCTCTCTCTGAAATACTACAAACAACTCATGAGCAAATCCCTGGCCAATTGACTCTACCCCTTCAAAATCCAGTATTACTTCTTCAAAGCTGTCCAGTCTGTTATATAACCTTTTCGCCTGTGAACGTGATACAGGGTATGCGTTATCAAACATATTTTTTATTGGAATACTTGTCACTGTAAACCCTCCTTCTACCGATGAATATTTATCAAATACTTCTATTATCTCTTTCTTTGAATAATTAGATAATCGCATCACCAAGTATGTCCCTTGATACTTATTTATTTTCTCTACCTTCTCAACGTCAAATAAGCGGTCATAATCATAATCATGCGTAAAAATTTTATTGTCTGACCACAAAACAAATTTATCCATTATCCTAGATGTGAAAAAAATACCTTCTCCTGAATGTCTCTCTGGATCAGTAGTTAATTTCCCTTTGAACAGTTCTGTAATCGCATCTTCTATTTTGCTATAATTGAAGTAATTGCATATCTTGTTGAATATCCCAACTCCTTCATCCATGATAACCACTTCTGTGTATAAATAGTTTTGTCTTACATGAACGAAAATGTTTTCAGATTCCGAATGATCTATTGCATTATTAAACATCTCACTAAATGAATATTGCCATATTTTCCTAATATTATTAGAGAATTCATTTATAAATTCTCTCATAACATCCTCATATACAATGTCTTCTTCAAGGTTATCTGTTAACACATAGCTTTTGATTTTCCCCCTATCAACCAACTTGTATTCACCTGACCCATCGTTACTGATAATTTTCTTTATTTGCAACTCTTTCAGATATCTGTATACTGTTGCCAACGATATAGAAAAATTTTCAGCTGTCTTCTTGATAAATTCTCTATCTTCTATATCAATTTTTTGCAGCAAATAGTGTATTATTTTTTCTTTTCTCTCTTGTGTGAATTTCATACTATATCACCCCTTCTTTCTCAATAAATTTTATTTTTTTAACTATAACACACTTATCTTTTATTTTCAATTACTATATGCTACTTTTCCACCACCATTATTCACTTTTCAATGTCCCTTTGTATTATACTGTTCTATTTCTTTCTTCCCATTGCACGATGTAGTAATACCATCATAAGCAATGCATAAAATATCTTTCTATCTTCTTTTGTCATGCTTTCTCTTCCTGGCTGCCGCTCTTCCTTTCCTATCTTTCTGTATCGCAAAATAGCAATATAGTGTTGCTCTTACATCCTCCAGGGCATCATGTGCCTTATAGTCTGTATATCCATAATACTTTGCACAATATGTCAGCGGTTTCCATTTATAATTTCCGTGTTTTTCGTCGTAGTCTCCTGCTATGTAGGAAAACTCTAACATAACATCATATATTTGTGCCTTTACCGCCGTATCTATTCCTTTGGCTGCCAAAAACGGCAAATCAAATCCTTTGTGGTTGTACCCAATGATTAACTTTGCTTTTCTTAATATCTTGTCAATCTTTCGTTTCTCTGCCAATATTCCAGGCGCATACTTTACACAATCCCATGATATCTTGTGAATTGCCTCTGCCTCTTTCCATTCTGTCTTATACTCCGGCTTTATATATGAGTTATAAAGTGTTTTCCCTCTTCCGTTAATAATTGATATCTGCAAGATTTCATCGTTATTTCTATCTAGCCCTGTAGTTTCTATGTCAATGCAAATTATTTTACTTTTTCTCATTCTTTCACCTCATCTCCTCTCTATACTGCATCTCTTTGTATTTCCCATAACTCATTCCTAATTTCCTTGCTTCCACAGCATCATCCACCAGCTGCTTTGTATGTGTTTGTCTTTCTTTTCTGTTCTGATTCTCAATCTTATTTTTTCTTCTATTCTCTGCCTGTCTTCTCCTACATCTTATTTTTGCACACTCATAGCTACAGGACACTTGATGTGGTCTGTTGGTTACGAACTGTGTACCGCACACATCACATATCTTTGTTATCTGTTTCTTTACCATGTTTACCCTTTCTCTCTCTAGTTCTCTAGCTTTCTC
The DNA here is from genome assembly GCA_902767135.1 of uncultured Lachnospiraceae bacterium. GTDB lineage: Bacteria > Bacillota > Clostridia > Lachnospirales > Lachnospiraceae > RUG11237. The sequence goes on from CACXGE010000023.1 coordinate 2,439, forward strand.
TTACTCAAATGGCAGTAAATCATCTACGCCTTCTGGTATGCTCATAAATCCATCCCCTGCATCTTCCGCTACTGGTTGCCTGTTACTTTCTCCACTTCCTTTGCTCTCTGCAAATTCCTGTTCCTCTACCACAACGTCTGTTGTATATACTTTCTTTCCTTCCCTATTTGTGTAGCTTCCTGTCTGAATACGCCCTGATACAACTATCTTTGTTCCTTGATGCAGATACTTTTCAGCAAATTCCGCTGCCTTTCCAAATGCAATGCAGTTAATAAAATCCGCCGTCTGTTCTCCTTCTCTTTTAAATCTCCTATCCACCGCCAACGTATACCTTGCGATTGCCACCGGTTCTTGCGTTTGGCTATATCTTATCTCTGGATCTCTTGTTAATCTTCCCATCAAAATTACTTTGTTCATTATGCTACCTCTTCTCCTTCCAAATATCTGATTTCTACATTTATCTTTACTTCATCTGCTAATATGCTGTTCTGCTCTTCCCAGGTCACCAATCCTTCCTCTGTGCATTCTGCTTTTAGCCAGAACCGGTTGAAAAACCTTTCCATCCTCTCTATCCCAAATCCAAAGTTTTCCCGGATTGCCAGTATGGTTATACCAAACACCATATCTACCACAGTGTGCTGTACTTCATTTACAAAGCTTTTTACTTCTCTTTTTGTGACCTTTATTTTCTCCGGATGTATTCCTCTCTTTTCAATTTCTTCTATTGCCTTCTTTTCACCCTTTTCCTTTGCCATGGTTAGCACATATCTCATTCCGTCTCTTCGCATCCGTTCCAGCTCATTTTCTTTTTGCTTTTCCGGAATCATTGCCAACCCACCAATCTTACCTATCTGTTTCTTCATTTCTGCCAGATTGTCCTTTAGCTCTATATGTGGTCTTTCCAGATATTCCATAGCCTTTTTCTCATACACACCTCTGAACTTCTCTAACCTCTTCTTTTTCATTCCGAATTCATCTAATAGTGTAATCATGGCCAAAACCATAATTGTGTCTGTACTCCGATGCTTTGGTCCTTGGATGTACTTCTCTGCCTCCTCTTTTGTCAGACAGATTGGTGTATGTGTCTCTTCTCTGTATTCAAACTCTTTTTCCAATGCCTCTATTCCATTTTCTTTTAATATCTTCCATCCAAACAGCATTCCGCTTCTTCTTGCACTTTCTTCCTTACTTATCTTTGCCATATTTTATCCTTTCACCTTAAATCCAATAATACAATAATCATCCTCAATTCCTGTATAATCTTCCAGGATGTACGTTATTTTAATGTGCACCTTTCTTCCACTTGCCAAGCCATCCCTATATTCTTCCAGTTCTATTTCTTCTCCAATGCTGAATCCGTCTTTTTTCAGCAACAGGAAGGTAAGCATTCCTGTTCTGATTTCTTCATACTGGTGCCTTGATAGCCTTATGTCCCGCTGCCTTGGCTGTTCCTCTGACGGAAGATTCTTCATTTTTTCTTCCTGCTTCATCTCCTGTAGCTTTCTTTTTGTTTCCCTGTCAATGGCTTCCTGTTCTTCGTTGTATCTCTCCTCTTCTGTCTTATATGCTTCTCTACGGTTTATGTAGTTATTACAGTTGGTTACAGTTGCTCTCTTTTCGTCGCATTGCTCATAGTTTGTACAGCTATAGCAAAGGGAAGTCACCGTTTCCGGCTGTGGGTCAAATTCTTCTGGTTCTGTGTACTCTTTTTGTATCTCTTCCTCCTGCATGACTCCATGATATTCACTTATTTGCATTTGTCCTGGAATCTGTTGCTGTTCTTCCTTCGGTTCTTTGTACTCCATAACCTCTTTTCCGTAGATTGTTCCGTTTTCTTGATACCTTTCCCATAGTAACCGCTGCCCTTCCTCATCTGCTCCTGCTATCTGGTTGGCTGCATGGGTTGATATTTTTCCTTTCTTGTATTCTCCCATGAACTCTGGAATAATATTTCTCCTTATATTGTCCAGCTTTCCTATGGTGGTTTTTGAAGTGTTCAGGATACCTGCAATAATATCCCTCTTTCTTCCCGGCAGGTGATTGTTCTGTCCATACTCTTCCAACAGTTCTCTTACCCTCTGTACTTCAAACATTTTGCAATAGTCTGACCTTTCCCTCTGTGTGGAGTTGGTAAATATTAAAATCAGTTCTGACCTTACCCCATCCGTGGCATCCTCTATTTTACATGGCAGTAGGTTAGATACGTCTTTTCCTTCTCTTATCAGTTCTGTTACAGCTCTGTGACGCTTATGACCACTTATGATTTCATACTCTCCATTTCCTATGGGCTTAACCACTAGATTCTCCTGCACCCCAACCAGTTCTATGGTCTCCTTTAGTGCGTTGATTTCTTCTTTGTCCATTTTATAAAAATTCTTTTTGCTTGGGTGCAGTTTCTCTGCAGGTATCTTTTTTATGATAAAATCATCCTGCATTTCCTTTTTGCTTTCTTCATTCAGAAAGTCCGCAATGTTAAATGCCATTTCTTCTTCCCTCCTTGATTGTGCCCCAATGGGGCACAATTTATTTTTCCTCGGTTTTCTCTCCCACTGCATTTAGGTATTCATCTACAAAGCTTCGATAGTCCTTACTTGCCCCACAACGTGTGGAATACTCTACCAGTGGAATCCTGGCAAAGGTACTCTCCTGTGGTTTCTGCTCCGTTCTGCGTATCCTGGTCTTAAATGTCTTGCATTTATTCTCCAACACTTCAGCTCCCTGGGCTTGTACGTCCTCTCTTTCACGATACTTTGTAATCAAACATCCCATGAAGTTTATTTTTGGGTTAAAATCTTCTTTTACCGCTGCTATTTGCTCTAGCAGTATTTCTAAGCCGTCAAAGCTGTACTGGTCTATCTCCAGTGGCACAATCACATCATCCGATACCACCAGTGCGTTTATAATGCTCATGTTGATGTCCGGTGCATTATCGAAAATAATAAAATCATATTCTTCCGCTGCACTTACCTGGCTGATTTCGCTTTCTTTCTCTAATGCTCTCTTGATTCTTGTCTGCTGGGCTCTTGAAACGTCAGCAATCACCCTTAGGTTCGCTTCCAGTAAATCCATGTTCGCCGGAGCAATATCAAGATTCTCATATTTGGTTCTTTTCACAATATCTATTAACGGTACCGTCTCTAACATTACCTTTGCCATGTTATCGCCTGACTCTGGATCATACATTCCAAATGCCTTACTTGCATTTCCCTGTTTGTCATTATCCACTATCAGCACCTTGTAACCTTTCTCTGCCAGTAAACAAGCCATATTTACGGTTGTTGTGGTCTTTGCCACGCCACCTTTTAAGTTGATTATTGATATTACTCTCATTTCTTCTTCTCCTTTTTGTCAAATCAAATTTTTGTGCACTTTTCTTCCACTTTCTCAGTCATTCAATAACATAGCATGATATTTTCTAGCTTCCTTTTTTAGCCATATTCCAGCTTTACTACGTCTTCCATAAGGCAATGAAAATACACTTTTTCTAAATTTCTTTTTTACCTGTCTTTTATTCATGTCTCCTCCCATAAATTTCAGTTTATCTTACATTTTATTTTTTATATAATGTTCTACATTTCGTTTTGCATTTCCAGGTTCAGAATAAATCATGCAACCAGTAAGAGTGCTATCTGTTATATCTGAATCCGTTAAGTCTGCTCCGTTTTCTTCAAGCCACAAATCCAGCTTACTTGTCACATCCATTAAATCAATGGCTAAATCCATTCTTTTATCTAGTAATTTCTGTATTTTTTTTGGTATTTCCATATTGTTTTACCTCACTAAATCCTCATTTATAAATACGATTTCCCATATCGGTTCCTAAATTCTTCCCTGGTCCCAATCTTTCCTTCATAAACTGCCTGCCCTAACATTTTTGATAACTTTTCAGCCATGATATTTTCATGTATGCGCTCTATTTTGTCGCCCATGTTATGGCATTTGTTACAAGCTGGTACCTTTAAGCCGTCCTGTTCTGCCAATTCTCTAATTCCATTGCCAAACAGCAAATGATGCTCGCACTCTGCCGGATTGCCACAAAAGAAGCATATTCTGTCATAATCCGTTACAATGCTTTTTGTTTTACTCATTGTATTTCCTTTCCCTACATCCCTTTTACCGCTGCAACTATTTCCATATCTACCACCATTTCGTCTATGTCGTAGTCATAGCTTTCCTTGTTTTCTTCGTGTTTCTCTATTACTTTCTCTATATACTCCGCTGCCCTGTCGAAGCTTGCAAATATACCTACAGGTGTCTTTCTTCTCCTGTTGTTGTTATCCCGGATTGCATAAAGTGTAATATGCTTGATTTCCTCAACCTCTGCCTGTTTAAACTTTCTTTTTTCCATTATCCAACTCTCTTTCTTTCCTGCTTTGCCACTTTCGGCGTATATACCAGACTAATCAAGTACAGGTAACCTCCGCATTTGCATTGTGTTTTCTGCATATCGGTTGTTGTGTTACCACACCTGTAACACTTTTTATAAATTCCAATTGATGTCATGTTCCTACGCTCCTATCCCATCCAAACGTTTATTTGGTGTATCTGTTGCAAGTGACACCTTTCGAAGGTCTTTATCATAGAGATATACCTGATTAGAAAGTCTTTCTTCAATTTTCACCTGGTCCATGTTTATCTCAGCTACCATGGACGCAAGTTCATCCGGATCACCCATACTTGTCCCGACAGCAATCACTTCATGTATCGAACTTGGTAATATATATAGGTCTGAATCAAGTTTTTCAGCCAGATTATGAAGTACGTCCTCATACAGCATACTGACAGCTCCATTTACTCCATGATTATTACTAATCACATACATCTGCTGTTCCTTTGGTATCTCGTCTAACATCATATCTACCATTTCTTCTACCATTCCATCCTCTTTCATAAAAAGTTCTCTCATTATCTCATTCATTGTTTTGATAACCGGTGGAAATATTCTTTTTGTGTTCTCCGCTGCCAATTGAAACAACTGCTCTTCTGTAAAACCTAATTTCTTAGCTAATCCATTATTGATAGGTGCTGATTCGATTCCTCTTTCATTCACCTTTACTACCATTCGATAAATAACTGATAAATCCTTAAACGTAAAGCTTGGCATATTTGCAAGCATTTCTTTATTCTGCTCTGTATTGATTAGCTGGAACACAATATTTTCCTTTGCATAGTCCGCATCGAAACAATCTTGTACATTTATACTCTTTTTATCCTCCATTGCCTTAACACATACTTTTGCTGCCCTATCAAGAGTTTCATTCATATTCCCCGTTTCCATGTAGTCCTCATACATTTGATTTACATATATCGTTGGGCTTATTCCCGATTCATCGCTTATAACTGATAAACCATCCCATTTACTGTTTACCTTATTCACCTGTCTTTTTTCTATCTTTGCGTTCTTGTACTCCTCCGGTAAGAACTCCTTGAATTTTTCTTCTACTACTCCTTTAAAAATTTCGTATTCCATCATAGTTTCTTTCTCCTTTTTCTTATATTTTCTCCTTATCCACAAATGTCACATGATGTATTTTCAGTGATATATAAAGTGCTTTCCATAGTTCCAAATTAGCCGGGTCCTTGCCGTTTGCTTTCTTCCAGTTCCTTTTCTGCCATTCTTCCAGCCAACCGTTATTTACACAATTCTTTATGTATTTATTGTCTATCTGCAATGCTACATCACATGGTTTTACCAGCACTTTAAGGGCTTTTGTTGCTATCTTGAGCGCCAATGCATTCTTTGTACTGTCTTTTATATCTGCTGTGACCTTTCTTTCGTGCCTGTCTCCTTTTTGGTCTATGTAAATTACTGTTGCATCTGCCATTCCTATTCCTTTTGGGTTGCCATAATGCCGCACGCTTGTCTCTATCTCTACTTTCACTCAATCACCCCCTATTTTCTTTTGTCCTAAATTCCTGTTTCGTCTAATAAATACTAGACGCCACGCACTTTTTTACACCGAAATTTCTGCTTTTTTTATAAAAAATCCTTTATTTTACAATTATTCACACCGAAAAACTCTCTTTCGTCTAATAAATACTAGACGCCACGCATCTTTTCACACCTTATCCACAGCCACTACCTGGCTCTGGTAACTTAATCATTGTGTAATACTGGATTGGTCTGCCGGTAAATGGATTGATTCCGTTATAAACCGTATCTTTGTCTATGTAATATCCCTTTTTGGGCTTTGGCACTTCGGACCATTTCTCTGCTCTCTCTACCCTTGTTACTTTCACCACTGGCTTTACCAGGTTACGGCTACGGCTGTATCGTTGTTTTGCCCCTCCGTCGTCTTCCTTGTATGTCTCTGAGGTCTCCTTGATGAAATAAGCAGCCAAATTCTTATACTGTCCGTTTTCTTCTAATGGTGTAAAGTGTGGACTCCCCCACTCCCAACAATGCCTTACAATTTTATTTATATTGGCATTTATCCCATTTACGATTAAATGGTGGTGGATCGCCTTATTCTTGTATTCTGTGACACTGATATACTTTAGTTCCTCACCGTTTTTCTTGTACTCTTTTCTTAGTTCCCTTAAAAATTTAGCTAATCTCTTCTTTGCCTCTGCCGGATCTGGTCTCAACTCTCTTTTATATGTCAATACCATGTGATAATCTCCGCATCCAAAGTTTGCATTCATCAGACGCCTAAGCTTTGCCTCGGCGTTCTTCCGGTTTATCTTCTCCATTTCCTCTGTTGTTGGTTTTTCTTTTCCTGCTCTCTGTTTATTTCCTGCTACTTTCTTGGTAGTGCTTTTCATCACCTCTATGGTTTTTCCTGCTGTTATCTCTTTTCTGTAGTATCCCATCTTATACCTCGTTTCTGTATCCTATATAAATACTATGGATTGTCGTAAAGTTAATAGCTTGAACAAGTCCTAAAGCGCCTATCTGCGCCCTTTTTTTCTTGTCCATTTCTTGACTTTTCTTTCAAAACTCGGTATAATAAATTCGATTATTGGTTGCAAATCTCATTTTTATACCGGGTTTGCTATGTAGCGGTAACTCTCCAGGTTACCGCTTTTTTATGTCAAAACGTACACATACACCAGTTTCATATGTAGGTCCTTGTAATTGAACGTCCCACAATTCATTTCTGTTATGACCTGCTTGTCTGCTTCGTTTGTTCTACGCTTCCCCTCCACTCTTAACTGAAAGCTTTTTACTTCTCTTTCTAAAATCTTTTCATTATTGTCTTCGTGCTCAAAGCAACCCTTGTATCCGGAGTACAGGACTGTTCCGTCCTGTTCTTCTATTGACATTGTTACAGGATTTTCAATGATTTCGATATGGTCTCTCATTTTCATCTTGATAAATCTCCTTTTCATCCCCCAAGAATTGCACTGTCTACTACCTCTATAAGTTCGCTTATTTTCTTCTCCTGCTCTATCCAATGCTCTACGTTTCCCGGCATATTGGGATACCTTAATGTTCCATCTTCTTTAGTTTCCTTTGCCAATATCTCGCAGGCCTCCAGTTCCCCCTGTATGTGACCGTGTAATGCCTCCAGATGTATTTGTAATGTGACCGCCTGGCCTTTTGTTAATTCAAATGTTACTTTTTCCATGGTTCTTCCTCCTGGGTTTCCTGTACCACTTCCCTATTTTTGTATGCCTCCAGCAATTCTCTGTAGATATAGCAAGTCTTTTTCTTTAATTCCATTCCTCTTGCATCTTTTCTCTTTACTATTCCAATTGGTGGTTGAAATTCGTCATTGTACATCATGCACCTTAGGTTCACTTCCGGCATACACAGCTCCCTTGCTGCTTCTTTTACCGTTATCCTTTCCATTTCCTCACTCTCCTTTGTTTCTTTGAAAAATTTAAAAATTCTATGAAATAGTTTCATGTTTGGATTCTTCGTCGATGATATCCGTTGCCATTTTTAATGCTTGTGTTGCTCTATAGGGTGTCATATCCTCTATTTCACATAATGTCTTAATTACGGCAACGGATATTTTTACTATTTCTTTCTGCCCATTCCTCGGGTATCCTATCTTTGGCATTTTTTCACATTCCTGTTTCCATCTTTCTGCTCTTTCAATCAGTTTCTCTTTATTCAATTCCATTTTCTCCTTCCTGTACCGTTCTATCCTTCCTCTTGTCCCGTTACCTCCACTGCCATATAATAAATGTGCGACCATCCTATACAGAAAGGAGGTGACAGGAATATGGATGACTATACAAAATTGCTTTCTGTTCTTAGCAAACAAAGCAAAAAAAATTTCAAACGCAAGCAACGTAAATCAGAACGTCGTCAAGCTCGTTTTCAAATTCTCGCTTGCGTTATTGCTGCACTTGGCGTGATTTCTACCATTATTTTAAGTTTGATAAAATAAGGTTAATTGTTGAAATTGCTAGTGCTAACATTGAGGTAATCGTAGTCAGGGTCATTGCCTTTGACTGCGCTTCCTCTTTTAATTTCTCCTCATCTCCCTCCATCTCCCTACATTTTTGAGCTGCTACATACCCTGACCATGTGATTATTTCTATCTCTCTCATGCTCAGTTCCAGTCTTTCAAAAACTTCTACCATTCCTTCTCTTGCCTGGTCTATCTTTTTATCTCTTATTTCATTCATTGATTTCTCTCACTCTCCATTCCTTGCAATCACCTTAGCTCCTTTTGGCATGCCCTTTCTTCCTTATTCTCAATTTTCCATCATTTTTAATCTCTATTGCTTTTCCTGGCTCCCACCCCTATACTCTAATTACAGGTGTTGCAGCACCTAGTTTTAGAGAAAGGAGGATATGTCAAATGAACGAATTTCAAATTGAAGTTTTAAACGAGTGCTACAAAAACTTCAAAAATCGAAACAATTCTTACGGAATTACTCTAGATAATCTCCCAGTTGAAGAAAAATCAAAAATATTTTCTGATTTAGGTTTCTTAAAAGATAAAGGACTTATATCGTATATTGCTATTTCAACTTCATTGGCAAAACTCAAACTCACACCTTATGGTGTCGACTTTATTGAAAACGGCTTTCGTGAGCCAGAGCACACTCATGTTATTAACCAAGGAGCCAACAGCATATATGTAAATGGCTCCAATAACACAATATCCGACAACTACAATCAGATTTGTGCCGATATTTCAAATTCAGATCTTCCAGAAGACTGTAAGGAACTCATTGAAACTTTTTTATATGAAATGAAAAACCCGAACCTTACACCTGAAAAAAAATCGCAGAAAGTTACAAAATTTCTTTCCGATATTTCTTCTGGAACCCTTGCCAAGGTTGCTTCTTCTGGGTTAGCAACCCTACTTACGTCCCTTTTTAAACACCTTTCTTTTTAACTCTTTAAGCTGGTATCTTGGCCAGAATACAAACCAGTATCTCAGTATTTCTTTTGGGGTACTGGTTGTTACCGTATGCTCCAATAATGGTCCAATTCTTTCATTTTCTTCGGTTTTCATAACGCAAATTTCTGTCTTAAAAAATACCTTTTCTACAAAAACCAAATACGTTTTTCCATCATCTTTATATTTAATTACCATTCCATCTCCCACCTCCTACTCCGCTGCCGCCGTCTTCTCTCTCTCTGACTCCACCTTAATCGCCATTCCCTCTCCAAGACCTAGCAGATAACTCTTGTCTGCCTCCGATAGCTTTGGAATGATGAAGGCAAAGGTTTCCATAATCTTTTTTTCTCTTTCTGACATAATAGCCACTTCCTTTCTTTTTTTCTTCCATATTTCTTTCTCCTGGTTGCTTTCTCTTTTCTCCTGCTCTATAATTTACCTACAGGACACTGCCATGTCCGAGTATATATAGAAAGGGGGTTTTCATATGTATGGTTTGTCTGAAAATGCACAAATTATAATGCAAACTGTTTATGATCGTTATAAATCCGATTATGGTAAAATGACTTATCTTTATGACCTGGATCGCCTTGGTTTCTCTAAAGAAGAACTAATGAAAGGTTGTCAAGAACTAGCAGATAGAGGTTTTGTCATTATTGAATATGATTATGACGATATGATGTATCTCTATATGTTACCTAAAATCCTTAATGGTCTTCAAAAATAAGTATCCTGTTATTTTTATCTTTGCCTGCATATGCTTGAACGTATGCAGGCGTTTTCTCCCTTCAATAAGTACTCACATACTGACTCTGTTGCTTCTTTTCTAAATTCATTTTCTTTTACTACGATTCCCTTGCTTTCACATTTTGTTTTTATTAACTTCTTATGTTTTATCTCTGTAATAATATTGCAATGTGTATTTCTTTTTCTTTTCCTCTCTAATATGCATATATATTTTATATTTTTTTCTTCATCTTCAATTTCTTTTAGCAACTCATCCAATTTCTTTGTTTCTTCTATTTCTTGAAATAATAAAGTATATACTGCGTATCCATTTTCAAAATTCTTGCTAATGACTTCTTTTAATTCTTTCTTTTCCATCTCCCACCTCCTACGCATTTACTGGTTTGATTAATCTGAATACGCTATACAAATACTTTCCTTTATCATCTGATACAATTTCAACCCTTGTAAGTTTCTCCAATGCTTCACTCATTGGCGTACCGTATGTTCCTTTTACCCATAATCCGGACTTCTCCGCTTGTTTCCAAAAAGCATTAGTTTCAATTCCTCCGTTTTCAAACGGAATCTTTGCAAATACTGATTTTATAAAATTTTCGCACCATTCAACTTTTATTTTCTTCATATTTCTTTCTTCCTTTCCTTTATTTGATTGTGTTTCCTTTCCCATAATATTCGTTGTTTCTTCCTTTCTTTGTCTGGGGCAGATGTTCCGCCCCAGGGAATACTAGCCACGGAATACCGGGCATGTGCTACCACGAAACATGGTCAAGCGGATTGCGTGTGACAGCTGTGCTTCTGTCATGTATTCCGTCTCAATGGACTTACAAAAGTCTATTGCAAACTTGATTCCCCGCAATGTCTGGCGGTCAAGTATGCCACGCTTTTCAGCATCGCTATTGGCCGCTTCATATCTTGCAAGTGTGTTCTCACAAGATATGATGAAGTTTTCTGGTTTGTTGATTGATAATGCGTTTGTCATGGTTATTACCTCCGAATATTATGTGTTTCACAACGTTTGTTTGTTGTTTCTGTAGCCATTGTATGCTATTCCAACAATATTGTCAAGACTTTTTTTGTTGTTTTAATGTCTTTTTGTTGTTTCCGTGGCTTTTTTGTGTTGACTTCTGAAATAATACATGATAATCTACTAAATGAAAGGAGGTCTTACCATGTATGCGATTGCATTTGACTTTAAGACTGACGATTTAAAAAAGAATTATGGAGAACCATACAACGGTGCTTATGATGAAATTCGTCAAGAATTAGAAGCATTAGGATTTAATTGGACACAAGACAATCTTTATCTTAGTTCTGATAGCACCAACAGCTTAACTACAGTTTATAAGGCTATCAATGGACTTTCACAGATTGACTGGTTCAAAAAAAGTGTTCGTAATATTAGAGCATTTAAAGTGGATGATTGGTCTGACTTTACAGAAATCGTAAAAGGTTAGGCATCCTTGAGAATAGCCCTTGTTTGCTATTCATATTTCAATTAAAGGTGGTGATAACTGTATGAATGATAGAATCAAGAAATTGCGAAAGGCTTTAGACCTTACACAACAAAAATTTGCAGATAGAATAGGTGTAAAGAGAAATACCGTTGGACAATGGGAATGTGGAATAAATGCTATTACTGACCAAGTTATTACATCTATTTGTCGTGAATTTAATGTAAATGAGGATTGGTTAAGAAATGGAAATGGTGAGATGTTCTTACCTGCAGACCGCAATGCGGATATTGCCAAATTGACCAAGCTTCTATTAAACGAGGAAAACGATTCCTTTAAAAACCGTTTCGTTTCCATGCTGGCCAATCTGACCGTTGACGAATGGGAGTTTTTAGAGGGAAAAGCAAAAGAATTGTGCGGCGTGGCTGATGATAGACTTTCCTCTATCCCGGACACTCCGGAAGAATTAGAGAAGCTTTACCCGCCTATGGAAAAACACAGCGACGTGGGTTAGCGCCCGCCTGGTATGTTATTTTATCACATATAATTTCATGTGAGATTCAAATGCTGTATTGTAATATATTGTGTTTGTGGCTCTGTAATATATGGCGTATACTTCTTTATTATGAAAGTAGATATGTTTTTTTATCATGCGTTCCCCCTCCTTATTGGCGGGCGCATGTATTATTATATGATTTGATTTATAGGCATAAAAAAGAATAGTCATCTGGATTTTATAAACTAGACGACTATTCTTTACACATTTTAATATATATATTATTCAATTTACATGTAACCTTCCATACTTTCTATACCTCATTATACTCTATCTCTGCTAAATCCGCCAACCTCTTGGCCTGACTATCCGTCAACCTTGCTGTTTCCTCATTTCTATGTATTTCAGAATGGTACTTACTTCGTTTTGAAGGACAATACTTCACAAGTGCACCCACATCATAACATTGTCCTACCTTAATAGAAACAATGCTGCCATCAAATACTTCCCGCATACTATTAATAACTTCTTCACTTGGACGAAAATCATCTCTTTCAACAGACAATCCCTCATTCTTTTTCAATGCTGCTGATGATATTTTTCCATTTTTCTTCCAAAAATTCGGAAATTTACTTGGTGGAAAAACAGCCCTATATAACTTTTCGTTTGTATCAAACGCATTATCCATAAAACTTCTCCACCACCTTATTTATCTCATTAGAATCAGCACATATGTATTTTGTTGTTTCTTTTCCGTTTTGGTCAATAGAAAAACATTTTGCTTTTTTACCCATAGATATCTCAAACTCTAAATAAGCTCCATTATCCAAATCATACTCAAATTGTATAGACTCACATGCAGTAGGAAATATTTCTGGCTGGTAATTCAACTCCATAACAATTTTTTTTGTTATTTCAATCAATTCTTTGTCAAATGCTTTTGCCCCTTCTTCGTCCCATCCATCATTCAAATCTGCAATTTTACTGAGTTTATCTATATTATCTATTTTTTCACTATTTATCACTATACTATCCAAACTTTCATTATTATTACTGTTAGTATATCTTGATAAATCATAACTTATACCTTTTGTTTCTGAAAAAGTTATGTATATGTTATTTTTCCCTATACTTTCTTGTTTATAATCATTTTGTACCGGTTTTACATCCACAACTAATGATGAACTTCCAAAACACAGATATGCTGTACAGCACATTCCTCCAATAAAAGTGCCACACATTCTATTAATGGTCATTCCTGATTTGTTCTGAATTACTTCCATAATCACTCACCTACAATCACTTCAATTTTATATTCTCCTATTATCTTATTATTTACACTCACCTTCGTAGTATAAAGTCCAGGTTCTCTAATGACCAGATTTCTCATGTCCAAATTAAATTGCATTGCCGCTGGCTTTTCTGTCTTTATATTTTCTTTTGAAATTGGTAACTCAATATCCTTTGTGTCATATATTACTGTTCCACTTGGTGCCACAAATTCCAATCTAACAATATTTTTGGAAGTTATATTAAATCCTGCTATGTTGCATGAAATAGCAAAAGAATAATTTCCTGGTATTGCTACCGGTGCTAATACCTGTAATGGGTTTACAATTTGTGGTCTCGGACCATTTTGTGTTATTTCAGTTTGAATAGTATCGCAATATGTAAATGACGAAATATACTCCATGCTTCATCCCTCCTATGTCTGACATATAAAAATCACATAACTTATATAACCATTTTGCACAATGTTATATATTTATTATATTTTTTCTACATTTATATTACCATTTTCCCTAAAAAAAGTCTATATTCACAATTGACAAAACAATTTTTATGAATTTATGTACAATATGCATTTTGCTGTTTTGTATATTCTATATAATTGTATCATTTTTTTGAATTTTATATTTTAATACGTTGTAATACGTGTTAAAATAATTGTATGATACAAAAGAAAGGAATTTATTGCTTATGAACAAATTATTTTATCCCGCATTATTTCACACCGCAGAGGAAAGCGGATTTTTTGTTACATTTCCCGATTTTGAGGAATGCCTTACCGAAGGAGACACAATGGAAAGTGCTTATGAAATGGCCGTGGATGCGTTAGGACTTACAATTTCAGACCGATTACAGAACAAACAGAAGCTTCCTGCTCCCTCTTCTTTTCAGGATATCTTTGTAAAAGATGGCTGTTTTTTAGTGATTGTTGAGTTTGATAAGCTTGCTTACAACAAAAAACATAACTCCAAGGCCGTCAAAAAGACTCTTACCATCCCAGAATGGTTAAACGAAGAAGCTATGGAGCGCGGTATCAACTTTTCCCAGGTTCTCCAGGAGGCTCTTATTCAGAAAATTTCTGTATAGGTTTATTTTACCATGTATATTTTTTACCAAAATTCAAGAAAGGATGATGACTATGAAAAATCCAAACGGTTACGGAAGTGTGATATACCTCGGCAAAGGAAGAAGGAAGCCTTATGCGGTACGAATCACAGATGGTTTTCGTAAAAACAAAAAAGGGGCTTACGTCCAAAAATTTAAGTATCTTGAGTATTTTGAGAAAAGTAAGGATGCATATGTATACCTTGCTGAATATAACGCTGGTGTAAAAGTAAAGGAACATGTGTCTCTTAGCAACCAGCCTACCTTTGCAGAAATCTACGAACTGTGGGTGGAATATAAACAGCATCTCAAGAAGGCTCCCGGTGCTTCTACTATTCGAAACTACGGTATTGCTTTTAAACATATGGCAGAATTACACGACCTCAAGTTTGTGAATATACGATTGCAGGATCTACAGACCTGCGTAAATAAATATTCTGAAAAGTCTGAATCTACCGTTTCCATGATTCGATGCGTTCTATTTGGAATGTATGACTATGCTATGAAGTATGAAATCGTAGAGAAAGACTACTCCAAGCTTGTTGATTATCAATACACAGCGAATCAAGACTCTTTACATTCTTCATTTTCGGAAGAAGAGATAAAGAAACTGTGGGCAAACCAAGACAAGGAATATATTGATATTGTACTTATGCTTATTTATACCGGTATGCGTGCGTCTGAGATATGCGGAATACTCACAGAGAATATACATCTGGATGAACATTACCTCATTGGAGGAATAAAAACCGATGCAGGAAAAAACAGAATTATCCCGATTCATGACAGCATCCTTCCGTTTTTCAAAAAACACTACTGTAAAGATAATAAGTATTTTCTTATAAACAGTGTCGGGAATCGCTATCAATATGCTGCTCTGAATTCCAAGCCTTGGAAAACCGCAATGATTAGTATGGGTATGGAACACACCCTCCACGATACCAGACACACCTGCGCTTCTCTTATGAAGGAGTACGGTGTGGATGATTATTATCGCAAACTAATCCTCGGCCATTCCATCCAGGATTTCACAGACAGGGTTTATACATCCACCACAATCGAAAGACTGGTGGCAGAAATCAATAAAATATCTGTGCCAAGATGACACTGTATACTACCTGTATACTACGTTTTTTATCTATTTATTTTGTATACTACCTGTATACTACTTGTATACTACGCCAATAATTTTATACTATTTTTACCTTTTTCCGCACAAAAGAACCCCCGAAAATACTGGATTTTCGGGGGTTGAAATTTTTCTAAGCTAACTTAGACTTTGCAAGTTCTGCAAGTGTTGCAAATCCTTCAGCGTCGTTTACTGCCATTTCAGCAAGCATCTTTCTGTTTACTTCTACTCCAGCAAGCTTTAATCCATACATAAATTTGCTGTATGATAATCCGTTGATTCTTGCTGCTGCGTTAATACGTGCAATCCATAACTGTCTGAACTGACGTTTTCTTTCTTTTCTACCTGCGTATGAGCTTGTTAACGCTCTCATTACAGACTGCTTTGCAACTCTGTACTGCTTAGAACGTGCTCCTCTGTAACCCTTAGCTAACTTTAAAACTCTTTTATGTTTTGCCTTAGCGTTCATTCCGCCTTTAATTCTTGCCATTTCTTTTTTCCTCCTATATTAGATGTATGGTAAAATCTTCTTCATTGTCTTAACGTTTGTTGCATCTGTCATAGCTGGCTTTCTAAGATTTCTCTTTCTCTTAGTAGACTTCTTAGTTAAGATATGGCGCTTATAAGCTTTATTTCTTTTTAACTTACCTGTACCTGTTGCTTTGAAACGCTTTGCAGCGGCTCTTTTTGTTTTCATTTTTGGCATTTTAATATTCCTCCTATACTAACTTTCTATAATAAACTGTAATTCTTCAGCCCCTTCCAGTTATCTGAAGTATCACATTTAATAACTAACGTTTTTCTGATAAAAACATCATAATACTTCTACCTTCCAGTTTTGCAGGCTTCTCAATTACTGCTACATCTGACAACTGTTCCGCAAAATCATCCAGGATGTGTTTGCTTTGCTGCATATGTGCCATTTCTCTACCACGAAAACGCAAGGTAACCTTTACCCTGTCTCCCTTTGCAATAAACTTTCTTGCGGCATTTACTTTTGTACGTAAGTCATTTTCTTCAATATTTGGAGATAAACGAACTTCCTTCACATCAATAACTTTCTGCTTTTTCTTGGCCTCTTTTTCTTTTCTTGCCAACTCATATCTGTACTTGCCGTAATCGATAATCTTACAAACAGGCGGCTTTGCTGTTGGAGCAATCTTTACCAAATCAAGTTCTGCCTCTCTTGCCAAAACATATGCTTCCTTGGCTGACATAACACCTAGCTGTTCGCCATCTTCCCCAATTACACGTACTTCTTTGTCTCTAATTTGTTCGTTAATCATTAATTCGCTAATAACCGTGCACCTCCATCATATTTTGAAAATAACAATTTCTTATTCTTAGACAACAAAAAAGCAGATAACAAAATTATCCACTTCTCACATTGTAACAGTCCTCTGTTTCAATATTAACGCTTAGTCGCCTCTGCGCTAAGGTGAGAGTGAATCCTCTACTTTGTTTTACTCATTATTCCTAAGAACTCTTGTATATTATCATAATCTTTTCCTAATGTCAACAATTTTTTAAATTTTTTTGCCAATTTTCCCCAAATCATCCCTTGGGAATATTTTTTTTATTTTTGCACATATTAATCCCGAAGTATATATAAGGAGGATTTATTATGACAAACTTAACCTGTAATGCTCATTGTTGCACCTATAACAAAGACAATCTTTGCTCCCGTGGTGATATCCTGGTCACTGGTACCGGTGCCAACCACCCCAGCCAGACAGAATGTGACAGCTTTATTGGAGCCGGACGAGACTGTTACTGTAACTCTTCTTCCAGCGGCAAAGAATCTATTTCCATTGCCTGTGAAGCTATTAACTGTGTTCACAACCAGGATCGCAACTGCTCCGCCAACCATGTGGGAATCAATGGCAGCAAGGCTCACTCCAGCTCTGAGACAGAGTGCTCCAGTTTCCAAATGAGATAGTCCTTTCCTATTTTGTATGCATGGGAACTTCCCACGTAACAGTTTGGCCTATGGCTGAACTGTTACATTCCCACGCATATGATTCATACATCTTATTGATTTTCTCCCAAAAAAATGGTAGGATTTTTTTGTACTTTGGTATCATATTCAACATCGCAAAAATTCTGATTCAGAACATAAAATACACAAGGAGAACATACAACTGATGAATCAATATCTAAAAAAATTCAAATTATACTTTATAAACCAAATGGAAACTTTCATGTTGTACATAAAAACATTTCTGAAATGGCTGTTTCTATCCATTATCATGGGGGTGGTTTGTGGAATCGCAGGAACCCTGTTCCATTATTCTGTTGATTTTGCCACAGAAATGCGTACTTCCTATCCCTACCTTATTTTTTTGTTTCCCATCGCCGGAGTTTTTATCGTCTTTTTATACCGAGCTTGTGGTATCAAAGAGGACAAGGGAACAAACGCTGTGCTCAATTCTGTCACTTCCCGTGAGAAATTACCTCCTCAAATGGGATTTCTGATTTTTATCGCAACCTTCCTTACCCACCTAACCGGTGGCTCTGCCGGCCGTGAAGGTGCAGCATTACAAATTGGCGGCAGCATTGCAGCCACATTTGATAAAATTTTTCATTTTACAGAAGAAGACAAAAGAATCCTTACCATGTGCGGCATGAGCGGGCTGTTCTCCGCATTGTTCAATACCCCTATCACTGCTGCCGTATTTTCATTGGAGGCAATCAAAGTGGGAAACATATTTTACGGTGCACTGATTCCTTGTCTAATGTCTTCTGCGGTAGCTTTCGTTTTTTCGCATTATTTTAATATTCGACCATTAAGCTACCGGATAGCAGGTTTTCCAGCCATCCGCCCAGACACATTAGTAAATGTTGTAATTTTTGCAATTCTCTGCGCATTAGTTGCCATACTATTTTGCATTGCAATGAAATATACCTCGAAACTCTTTCAAAGGGTTTTTAAAAATCCTTACCTTCGTATTCTGGCAGGTTCCGCTTTCCTTATAGCGATGACTTTTGCTTTTAACACTACAGACTATAATGGTGCCGGAATGAATGTAATTGCTGCAGCCATTCACGGGGAAACAAAGCCTGAAGCCTTTCTACTAAAAATTTTATTTACAGCCATTACCTTAGGTACCGGATTTAAAGGCGGTGAAATTGTTCCCGTGTTCTTTGTAGGCTCTACTTTTGGTTGTTTTGCCGGCTCACTTCTTGGACTAGAGCCTGGATTTGCTGCCGCTTTGGGACTAACTGCTGTGTTTTGTGCCTGCGTTAATGCTCCTCTTGCTTCTATTTTTCTCGGTGTAGAATTATTTGGCTCAACAGATATTTTACTATATGCCATTGTTTGTGCCGTCAGTTATACGTTATCGGGAAAGTACAGTCTGTATAGCAGTCAGAAATTTTTATATTCCAAAAAAAGTCCTGGATATTTACTGGAAAAGCACCACAAATCGGTTTTGTGATTCAATGCAAAAGGGATGGCTTGGCCATCCCTTTTATCATTACCTATTTCCACTTTCAGACTATGCGTTCTTTCCACAACACTTCTTATACTTTAAGCCACTTCCACATGGACATGGATCATTACGTCCAATCTTTGGTCCCTTTACAATAGTTCCAGAAGCTTTCTGTTCTCTGTATAGTTTCTTCTTCTCTTCTGCTGTGAAAATTTTATCCCACTGTGGAAGTTCGTATAACCAATCCGCCTTGGCATCCACCATGTTTTTATACAGCAATGCATTGTCAAAATCAAGACTTACCACTGTATCTTCTTCCATAGTTTCAATATCATTTGGCTGTTTTAAACTGTCATTGATACCATCCAAAAAACCAGTCATATTAAATACATCCGTTCCGTATTTTTCAGCTAATTCCTTCACTGTACCGCTGACCGCTTCCTCTGAATTTTCCAAAAGTTTTTCATAGATTCCTTTTTCTAATAAAAAATACGTACTCCAGAATTTCTGTAATGTTCCTTTGTCTGTATTCTCATTATAAGCTACTTTACGCCATTCTTCTAATAATGCCATATTCTTACCACCTTTATCTCATTTATTTTTTGCAAAATGCACCTACCTTATTTTTATTTATTTTGGTGCTTTTGTCAATACTTATTTTACATTTTCTTTTATCTCTGCAGTAAACATTTTACTGTTTTACTTTTATCGAACGAACCGCCGAGTAATTACCATATATCTTTTTGCCGTTTACAACAGTGTAGCTTCTGACTCTGTAGTAATAGCGTACTCCCGGAATCAACTTTTTAACAGTGACCCTTGTAGTTTTATTGGATTTTATCACCTTTCTTTTTTTGTCTACCACAAATCCTTTATCTTGTGCATATTCCACCACATATCCCGTGCATTCCGAACGCTTTGTCCAGTTGATTGTCACCGTTTTGTTTTTGGTAGAAAGTTTCTTAATGGAAGCTGTTCTAGGATAAATTACAAACCTCTTCTTAATAGTGCCAGCATAATTATTTTTTCCTGTAATCTGAAGGGTTGCCTGCCCGACTTTCTTGTTACTCTTTAATGTCTTTGTATAATCCTTTCCCGAAAATAATATTTTCCCATCCAAAATTATCAATAAATATGGATTTCTGGCTTTTCCAGTGTATTTGTATCTTGTACTCATAGTTACTTTAGAATTTTTCAAGCTTTTAGGAGTGATGGTAAATTTCAAACACTTCACACCACCAAAATTTCCTACTCCTTCTATCTGGATTTCACCAGTGCCGGCATCTTTATTGTTGTAATATCTGACAATATAATCCTGATTTTTTTTCAAAATCACAGGGAAATCCTCTGATGTACTGACTTCTTGTAAGTCTTTTGGGGTATCTGCTGTTACAACTGTTGTATCCTTAAAAGCAACCGTTACCTCTGGTTCAATGGCTTCCTCTGTATACTCAAAGGTTTCCTGATATGAGACTTCTAAATCCTCTACGTTCTTTTTCTTGATTTCGAATTCAACCGTTCTGTAGCTGGTATAATTCCCCAGTCCCTCAATAAATATTGTTGCTATCCCTACATTTAGATTATCTTTATAGGCAATCTTGTAATCCTTTCCTTCTTCTAACGTGTGACCGTAACTTGTCAAAACAACTTCTGGTATTATCTCCTTACCATTATAAACTTTAGCCGGGATATCTGCCACATCCACCCATCTGATTTCTCTTGGCTCTATCTCAAATTCTAAAACACGCTCACCTGTGTAGTTTCCAATCCCTATTACTTTCGCACACGCCTTTCCCTGATTCACATTATTTTCATAAATAACTTTATAATCACGGCCAGCATATACGGTTAATGGCGCATCTGTAACAAAGACATCCGGCATTACCTGGTTTCCTGTATAGACCTGAGTGGGAATTTCTTCTATTTGGAAATTTTCAATTTTTCTTGGCAGAATACTATATTCCCATGTGTATTCCCCCGAAAAATCTCCTCTACCTTTGACCACAATTTTACCTTTTCCGGCATTCACGTTATCTAGATACTCTAATATATAATCCCTATCTTCCTCCAGATTATATTCCCCTAACGATAGTACAACCTCCGGCTCTTTTTTTTCTCCATCGTACAAAAATTCTTTTTCATACGTTGCTTTTACTTTTTTTATAGGGCATTGTAAAACACTGTATTCTAATGTCTGAGTTCCTGTATAATTTCCTTTCCCAGTAATGATAACTTTAGCTTTTCCCACTTCCACATTATCCCGGTAAGATACCTGGTAATCTGTTCCTTCCGTTAGCACCGTATTATCGTGGCTTAATCTTATTGTTTGTGATGTTTCCTTCCCATTATAGTAAACATCTTTTACCCCTTCAATTTCTACATTTTCCAAATTTCTCGGCACAATTTTAAAACTGGTGTTAATAATGCCTGAATAATTTCCCTGTAAAATCACCTCAACCTTTCCACTTCCCAACTCAGTGTTTGCAGAGAAAGCCAAAGAATAATCCGTGCCGTGAACCAAACGTTTCTCACCGTCAAATACTTTGATTTCAGGTTTTATTTCTCTCGCAGTATACTCCTGGGATGCAATAACATCCACCGAAACATAATCTTTATTTTTCACATTTATTACAAAGGACTTTTCTATGGTTCCTTTGTAATTTCCAATTCCCAAAATAAATACTTTTGCTGTTCCCGCATTCACATTATTTTCATAACTTACCTGATAGTCCTGGTCTTTCACCAACGCATAATCTAACTCTGTATCATACACCGACACAGCAGGAGTATGGGCTTCTCCAGAATAAAGAGTGTCAGAGATATCATCCACCTGAAAATTGGTAATTGGTCGTGGCTCGATTACAAAAGTTTCTACTGCTTCTTTGCCATAATTTCCCATCCCCTTAATATTAATCTTTGCAATACCTGCATTCACATTGTCTTCGTAAGTAAATGTATAGTCTATATTGTTCTGTAACACAGTGGTGCCATCCTCTAAAATCACATCCGGTGTCATCGGCTGGCCGGTATAAACCATGTTTGAAATTGGTTTCATCACCACTTTACCTATATGCTTTGGCTCAATATTGAAGTATCTCACGGTACTTCCTGTGTAGTTTCCCTTTCCGATTATTTCCACTTTTGCCTGTCCAATTTTAAAATTATCACTATAATTTGCCGTATAATCCGTTCCGTATTTTAAATCATTTTCCCCGTATGATAAATTCAATTTTGGCGTTACCGCACTGCCTGTATATACTTGACTATGTATTTCTTCAATTTCAATATCTGCTATATTCATGGGAACAATTTTAAAGCTTTTTGTTATTGTTCCATCATAAATCCCCAAACCTTTTAATTTAACAGTTGCCGTACCAGCATTCAAATGATTCAGATACTGTACTTCATAGTCAACAGATTCTTTCATCTGGGTTACTCCATCTAAAACCCTTAGCTGTGGTGTAATTGCACTACCGGTATATACCTGCTCTTTGATTGTCTCCACATTTACTGAAGTCATTTCCTTGAAGCTTCCTCTGGTTTCAATTCCAAATTCTACTGTTTCTCCCTCTCTGACCTCATATTTATAGCTGGCTGTATATGCTACATCCACAAATCTTAAAAGACCTTTTTCATCCATTGTCGCATTTGTCAGTTGGGATACCTTTTCTAAATCAAAAAGATTATTCTGGCCTAAATCTACAATGGGCGAATCCACAATTCTTTTATTACTTTCGCAATACAATTCTGTCAACGCTGAATTTTGAGAAACATCAAGATACAGCAGGTTATTATTGTTTACATTCAACACCGTTAGCTGCTTATTGTTTCTTACGTCCAGTTGGGTTAATTTATTATCTTTACAATTTAATGTATTTAAGGGAGTGGATTTTTGTAAATTCAACTCTGAAATCTGGTTGTTATTACATTTTACATACTGAAGTCTCTCGCAACCGCTTAGATTCAGCACCGACATATTATTATCATTACACTCCAGTTTTTTCAACTGCTTATTATTCTGCACTTCCAGGCTGACTATTTTATTTTCTGCGCAGTATAATTCTTCTAATGCCTCATTATTTTTCACATTTAAAGCATCCAGACTGCATTGGTTACATGTCAGCACTTTCAGCTTGCGATTATTTTGAACATCCAACGTGGTAAGATCCGGATTATAGCTACAATTCAAAGTGGTTAATTCTTTCATAAACTGTACTTGAAGTTCGTTGAGAAAATTTCCATTACAATTTAACTCCTTTAATTTGTAACACTCAATAATGTCTAACTGAACCATTACATTTTTACTACAATCCAAAGTAGTCAAATTGGTGTTTTTACTCAAATCCAAAGAGGAAATATTATTCCCTTGGCATTCCAGCCTGGTTAATTTTGTATTGCTGCTTAAATCCATAGAAGCAATTTGATTCTCCGCGCAGAACAGGGTTTCCAGATTTTTAAAATTTTCTATTCCCTCTAGAGAATGAATAGATTTTGAAGTCACATCGATAATTCTGACACTGTTTACCTCATTATCTGTCATATATCCATTGCCATCTGGATCATAAGCTGTCTTTAAGTATTCTACAAAGTTAGGATCTAATACCAGATCTTCAATTTTCGTGCCAGGTATTGGTGTAGTAGCTGTCACTGTATTTGCTGGTGTGACTGTGCCTGAAGGTGTAACATCAGCATTACCCATTAACGGCACATCCGTCACTTCTACCTCTATTCCTACTTCTTTTGGTATCACCGTTTCTCTGTCATCTGCTTCCATGGCATTTCCAGTGGTAACGCTGGTCAAAAAAATAATTCCGGCCATTGCAGCTGCCAGAAATCTTTTTATATATTGCTTTTTCATAATATCCTTCCCCTTTCCGCATCCCAAATCATTTTTATGGTAACAGTTCAGTGCCACAGATACCATAGCTTTATATATATATATCGGTTTTTTCTTCTAATAAGCTTAGTGTATTTTCCATGTTGAAAATCAATTTAATAATAGCTATAATGTGATTGTATGGTATAAAAAAAGAAAAAGAAAGGTGAATACTATGGAATTATCACAGAAAGACAAAGAAAACATCTTATTGCGTGTCAACCAGTATGCGGATCAGGTCCTTCCTGAAAAAGATCCTTCAAAAGTACCTATTCGTGTACAATTAGAAAAATTAAAACCGGAAATGGAAAAATTGGCAACTGAGTACCAAATGACCATAGAGGATATTTTTATCACCTACATGGACATGAACACGGACACTGTTGCTAAGGCTGAAGCCAAATTACAGACAGATTTAAACCTTGACACTGTTGATTTTACCCTTTAAAAAAACGCCCTGCTTCCATAGAAGCGGGCGTTTTCTTTACTGAATATTTAACTATTTTGTATCTGGTATCTGTTCCGTACCACAGACATTTACCCTTTTCCAACGTAACAGTCAGCCATAGGCTGAACTGTTACGTTTCAACTTTAAACCGACTGATTGCCTCTTGCAATTCTGATGCATTTTCTCCTAATCCTAAGGCCGCCTGGTTTAGGCAATTGGCCGCTTGAAGTTGATTGTCCGCTGCCGACTGTACTTCTGCCGAAGCTGCTGCTGTCTCTGTCAAGCCAGCTGAAATATTCTGAATCGCATGTAAGGTTACATCCTTTGCCTGTTCGATGCTTTCCACTCCACTGCCAATTTCCTCAATACTTTCCGTAAGTCCTTCTACCTGTTTTCCAATCACCTGGAATACCTGCACTGTCTCTTTCAAGGACTCTTCCTGAGATGTGACAATTTCTTCTGCTTCTCTGGCGTTTTTTACAGTTTCCTGGGTACTGGATTGTATCCCTTCTATAATTTTTTCAATCTGATGGGATGCCTCCATGGACTGTTCTGCCAATTTTCTAATTTCCTGTGCAACCACTGCAAATCCTTTGCCTGATTCCCCTGCCCTGGCCGCCTCAATAGATGCATTCAGAGAAAGCAGATTGGTCTGAGTGGCAATTTCATTGATTGTTTCTGTAATACCTCCAATAGACTTTGATGCACTCTGAAGATCTTGAATATTATCAATGACTGTTTTGGTAATTTCTGTAGTAGCTTTTGCCTTCTGATTTAATTCTTCAATTGTGTCAATACCTGAATTCACCGTGTTTTTGGTTGTTTCTGCAAACTCTGAAATTCGATTGGTTCCGCTATTAACATATTGGATTTTTTCAGAAAGTCCCTCCATCTTCTTCAGACAATTTTCCGCATCATGGGCCTGTTCTGTTATCCCAACTTCAATGTGTTCAATGGCTTGGTTAATACTCTCTGCTGAATCCACAAACTGTTCCGATGCTGCTGCCACCGAGGTTGCCGAATCTGTTACTTTTAGAGCCACATTTGCCGATTTTCCAATTAAGTTTTTAAAACTTCCTATCATGTCAGTAATATGTTGATTTAATTTTCCAAACTCATCCTTCTTACGTGTAACAGCTTTTACTGTTAAATCTCCAGATGCTGCCTCCTGTAAAGTAACATTAATCTGTTTGATTTCTCCACCAAAACTTTTTGCCAGAATCATGCCCACAACAATGGCCATAATCATAGCTATAATCACAGTAATAATTGTCATGTTTTTAATATTGGACACCTGTTCCATAGTTACCTTTTCCGGAATAGCCAAAGCCAGCATACTTTGTGTATCCCCAATATTTGCACTGACAAACATATACTCTTCGCCGTCGAGTTTGATTTCCTTGTTGGTCACTTCCCCCTGAGCCAACAGTGCTTCCTCGTAAAGCTCTGTACCATAAAACACGGTTTCTTCCCGCTGACCCTCAGCACCCAACTCTCGTCCATCCGGAGTGATAAATACAAAAATTGCCCCTTCTGGAAGTTCCATATTTGAGATGATTTTCTGAATGGATTCCATCCTTATATCCATAGTAGCAATACCTACAGGCTTCATTCGATTACTTATAATCGCTCTGCTTACTGTAATTGCATAATCTGACGAATCTGTCTTCAGCTTCTGGTCAATAAATTCATGATATCCTGTCCATACACTCTTTCCTTTCGCTTCTATGATTTTCTGCGCTTCCTCTGTCTTGGCCCACTCTTCATAATCCCCTGACGAAAAGCTGCCTTCTGTGCTCAGACTGTTACCATAGGACGCCACCACATTGACCATATAAATATTTTCATCTGAAAGGGTATTCCCCTTTAATGTTTTCTGAATCGTAGCAAAGTTGCTAGCCTCATCCGCCGCTTTTTTACTAAATTTACCACTGTAGTAATCCACTAGGACGGTGTCATTGGTAAACTCCTGCAGCTTATTATTTAGATTAGACAGCAACAATGTACAATACTCTCCTGCCTTCTGCACCGTATTTACCATGGACTCTTTGTAACTTGATATAATCGTCTTTGATGCCCTTTGGTAAGATGATACTCCCAGGAATACAATAAGGACAACAGGAATCATAAATGCCAGTGTCAGTTTTACACGAATGGTAAATATCCTTGCCAGAATTGGATGGCTGTCAACAAAGTGATCAAACTTCTTACTAATATTGCCCGGTTTTTCTGGTTTCATCTTTTTCCCAAAATTGGGCATTTTCCAAAATTTCCAAAATTTCCAATTGACTTTCGAATTTGACATCTTTTCCGAATTCAGCACTTTCCCAGAATTCGTCTTTTTTCCCCGATTTCGTGTTTTCCAAAATTTCGGCTTGTTTCCAGGATTCGTCTCTTTTTCCAGCTCCGCTCTCTCTTTCGGCTTTGCTTTTTTTCCTAATCCTATTGGTATCTTTTTAAGACCTCCACCTTTCATATCTGTCACCTACCTTTTTCTATCAGCGTCCCCCTTTTCTTCCCTCCGTTTATCTAATATTACTTTACAACTTATTATACCATTTGTATAAGTTTTTTACAATAAGAACTTTTGCTTTGTGCAAAAATACAGTAACAGTTCAGCCATAGGCTAAACTGTTACAAAATACAACACCTGTGATAACTTATCACAGGTGTTGTATAACATAGCAGCATATTTAGTCCCTTTAATATCCCTAAAACAAACGTTATTCCGTCTCTAAGGTTGTTTTTTCATCTTTTTCATCTATTGAAATAGCTATTGCTAATTCTTCCAACTGTTTTTCATCTACTACATCCGGTGCATTTGTCATCAGGCAGGAAGCATCTTTTACTTTAGGGAAGGCAATCACCTCACGAATACTGTCTGCCCCTGTCATAAGCATGACAAGACGGTCAAATCCATATGCTAATCCTGCGTGTGGTGGAACACCATACTTAAACGCATTTAACAAAAATCCAAATCTTTCTTCTGACTGTTCTGGTGTGAATCCAAGAATTTCAAACATCTTAGCTTGAATATCATTCTGGAAGATACGCACACTTCCTCCGCCAATTTCCGTACCGTTCAACACAATATCATAGGCTTTTGCACGTACTTCACCTGGTGCTGAATCCAGCTTGTCCAAATCTTCTTCCATCGGCATAGTAAACGGATGATGCATAGCTACATATCTGTTCTGCTCCTCAGACCACTCTAATAAAGGAAATTCTGTTACCCACAAGAAATTAAACTGATTTTTGTCAAGTAAGTCTAGATTTCTGGCAATTTCCAGACGAAGATTCCCCAACACATCCCATACCACCTGATTTTTGTCTGCGGCAAAGAATAGTAAATCCCCTGGTTTTCCTTCCATGCGTTCTACAATGGCTGCAAGTTCTTCTTCCGACATAAACTTAGCAAAAGAAGACTTATAACTTCCATCTTCATTGATGGAAAGATATGCCAATCCCTTTGCTCCGTATTCCTTTGCAAAATTTACCAAAGCATCAATTTTCTTTCTTGGCATGGAACCTTGCCCATTTGCATTGATACCTCGAACACTACCACCGTTCTCCAATGCTGACGTAAACACTCCAAATCCGCATCCTTTTACCAAATCCGATATATCCTTTAATTCCATGCCAAATCTGGTATCCGGCTTATCAGAGCCAAATCTATCCATTGCCTCCTGCCAAGTCATTCTCTGAATCGGCAACTGTACATCAACTCCAATGGCTTCCTTAAACACCTTTTTTAATAATCTTTCGTTCACTTCAATTACATCATCGATATCAACAAAAGACAGTTCCATATCAATCTGTGTAAATTCCGGCTGTCTGTCTGCTCTCAAATCTTCATCACGGAAGCATCTTGCAATCTGGAAATATCTGTCGTAGCCTGAACACATCAATAACTGTTTAAACAGCTGTGGGGACTGTGGCAGTGCATAAAAATTTCCTGGATGGACACGACTAGGAACCAGATAATCTCTTGCTCCTTCTGGTGTTGACTTAATCAACATAGGAGTCTCAACCTCCAAGAAACCTTCTTCTGCAAGGAAATTTCGTACTGTAGTTGCCACCTTACTGCGAAGCATTAAATTTCTTTGGATATCAGGTCTTCTCAAATCCAGATAACGGTACTTCAAACGAATATCCTCTTTTGTCTTGCTATCCTCTTCGATTGGAAATGGAGGAGTTTGCGCTTCCGAAAGAATACGAATCTCCGTTGCACGGATTTCGATTTCACCGGTGGAAAGATTCTCATTTACTGCACCGGAACGAGCTTCCACTTTACCTACCACTGCAATTACAAATTCGCTTCTTAGCTTTTCTGCCTTTGCAAAACCTTCTGACTTTACATCGCTTTCTTCAAAAATAATCTGCATAATTCCAGAGCGGTCACGTAAATCCACAAAAATAATCCCGCCCTTGTTTCTGCTTTTTTGTACCCATCCCATCAAGGTAACGGTACTTCCAATTTCCCTCTTTGTCACTTCGGCACAACGATGTGTTCTTTTTAGGCCTTTCATTGTTTCTGCCATGTTTTCATCCTCCATATCATCCATTACTTGTATCTGTTCAAAACCACGAAACAGCTACCATCACATTTTTACCTTTTAACATATGTTTAATCTATTCGGTTAATTTCAACTGTCTTTCTTCCATGATACTATCCATGGAACCGCTGCATATCATACTCTGGAATGCCAAAAATATCCTCATATCAAAATCTTTAAACTGCTCCGCCATCAGCTCCATAGCAGTATCTTTATCAAAAGCTTTACGATAAGGTCTATCGGAGGTAAGAGCTGCAAACACATCACAAACCCTTACAATTCTGGCACCATATGGTATTTCCTCCCCCTTTAGATTGTTCGGATAACCGGAACCATCATAGTTCTCATGATGATACCTTACGGTTTCCAAAACAAATTGGGAATACTCCCTGTCACGTAGGATTTCGTATCCTACTTCCGGATGCAGATGCAGATATTTATTGGATTCGATTTTCAGCAAATCCTTTGCTCGCCCATACAGATAAGAACTTAATTTCATTTTTCCAATATCATGTACTATGCCTGCGTTTGCCAGTTCCTGACACACATGCTGGGATTCTCCTAATTCTTTCCCTAAATAATATGCCAAGTTGCTGACCACCACGGCGTGCTCTAACCCTTCTTTCAAATCACCTACAACAATTTCATCTTCTGGATTCGTATTTTCCTGTTCAACATAATCCTCCACAAATTTGAGAGTCATATTCTTTCAACACTTCCTCTTTTCTTTCAATCATTTCATGGATTCTCTCCATATAATTGGAAACATCTTTCACATTCTCTACACGATGGATTTGTCCTTCCTCAACCAAAAATTTTGTAGAGGCTCCTGCTCCTGCTGCTATAATCGTCTGTTTCTCCTCCATAATCAGGATATTGTACAAACCTGTATGCCCTTCTTTCGCATAACCTACGTTTTCTAAATTACCCCCCATATTCTTTTGTCTATATAGATAATAGGGTTTCATTCCCATACTTTCCGCTTCTTGAGCGGCTATTTTCATCATTTCCTCTGGCGCAGCATTGATATCTTCCTCATAATCATCTATATGAAGCTTTAACCTGGCAGCTCTTTTTAACGCCAGAGTATGTACTGTCAGATTTTCTGGAGATAATTTTTTTATTTCTTCCATAGTGTGTTTTACATGGGATACATTTTCCCCTGGCAGTCCTAATATGATATCCATATTTATGGTGGAAAATCCAACCTCCCTTGCCAGGGCAAATGCTTTTCGTATATCCTCAACGGAATGCTGTCTGCCAATCACCTTTAAGGTTTCATCATTCATGGTCTGAGGATTGATTGAAATCCTATCAATACCACTTTCTTTTAATACCACTAATTTTTCCCTGGTAATACTGTCAGGACGCCCCGCTTCCACACTAAATTCTTTTACGTGGGAACAGTCAAACTTTTCGCGTATAAATCCTATCAGCGCTCTTAACTGCTCCGCTTCTAAAGTGGTAGGCGTGCCCCCACCAATATATACCGAATCCAAACGAACGTTTTTCATCTTTTCTGAAATATAAGTCAGTTCTTCAAATAATGACTGTAGATATTCTTCCGTACGTTCCTTCCATCGAATAATTGGATAAGAGGTAAAGGAACAATACAAACAAGTGGTAGGGCAAAAAGGAATTCCCACATACAAACTATATCCTGTACTGTAATCAAATTCTGACAGTTTTCTCAGTTCCTCATTGGCAATCTCTAAGGCTAACTCAATTTTTTCATCTGTCATACAGTATATCTCTTTTAATTCTCTTCGTGCTTCTTCCAGAGTTTTTCCCTGTTCCAGTATGTTCATAACAATTTTTACCGGGCGAATCCCTGTGAGATTTCCCCAAGGCAATAACTTTCCTGTATGTTCTGACAACATATGATAGAGACATATTTTCAACTGTCTTTTCCGCCACTTTCTATCGTCATTATCCCAGACTACCGTTTTTTCCCGGATACTCTCACATCCTGATTCCGTGAGTCTAAAGGTGACTCCTGATTCCGTGTATATTGTCTTCAAAAAGATCCCATTGAACTCTTTCTGTATCTCCTCTTGAAAAGTGACCTTAATCTCTTCTCCAGGGAAAAAAGCCTGTATCAACGTATATATATCATACTGAAAATAATCCATACTCAAATCTATCTGTATCACTTGAATTTCTCCTTTATTTTCAAACTACACAAATGGATTATTTGCTTTCTCATGTTCAATGGTAGTAACAGGACCATGTCCCGGATATACATATACATCCTCTGGCAATGCGAACAACTTTTCTTTGATAGATTCTCTTAACTTGGCTGAACTGGAGGTAGGGAAATCTGTTCTACCTACAGATTCTGAAAACAAGGTATCTCCACTTACCACAATCCCTGCTTCTTCAAAATAGTAGCTGACTCCACCTGCTGTATGCCCCGGAGTGCCAATGACTTTTATTTTCATTCCTGCCATTTCCAAAACCTGACCATCCTTCACCGTTTCATCGGCTTTGGTACGAAAGGGCATTCCAAACATATGGGACACATTTAAATCCGCGCTTTCTATCAGCGCTGCATCCCCTTCTCCAATATAAGCTTTCACATCAGCTGCTTTTCTCAACGAATCTAGACCCATCACATGGTCAAAATGTCCATGGGTTAATAAAATCCCCCGAATGGTCATACCACGCTTTGTGATTTCCTCATAGATTCTGTCTCCTTTATCCGCTGGGTCAATTACCACAGCTTCCTTTGTATCTTCATTTAACACATAGTAGCAGTTGGTTTGTACTGGTCCTACTACCATTCTTCCAATTTTAATATTGCTCATATAACCTCCTAGCCAGTTGTTCTGACTACATCGATGACACTTTCTACCTGTCTGATCTGATCTACCAGACGAATCAATTCTTCTCTGCACGAAACATCAAAGGACATAGACAAAGTTGCTGTCCCCTGCTTGCTTGTTCGAACGTTCATAGAAGTTACATCTATCTTACGCTCTGTAAACAATTTTGAAATATCCACAAGTAATCCTGTTCTATTCTGGCTGTATATCTTTATCTCAGCCAAATATTTTTCATTGGTTACATCTGTTTTCTGCCATTCCGCATCAATGAGACGCTCCCTGTCAAAATCATGCAGATGAATAATATTTACACAATCTGTTCTATGAATAGAAACGCCACGTCCTCTGGTCACAAAACCAACAATCTCATCTCCCGGCAGTGGACTGCAACATTTTGAAAATCGAACTGCAACATCATGAATTCCTTTTACCACAATACCGCCTTTTACCTTGGATACCGGCAATTTATCATGATTCTCTGCCACACTTTCCAGCACCTGCGTATCTGTAACTTTTTTACTGTGTTCCTTATCGTATATCTCACAAAGTTTATTGACAACCTGACCTTCCTTTAGTCCACCATGTCCTACTGCCGCAAGTACAGAATCCCAATCTTTAAAGCCATACTTATGCATTACAGCTTCCATGTATTCACTTTTTAGTATATCCGATATGTTAATTGATTTGGCTTTACAGTACTGATTTAAAAGTTCTTTTCCTTTTACAATATTATCATCTTTTAATTCATTCTTATACCACTGGTTAATCTTATTTTTCGCCTGGGTACTCTTTACAATGGACAACCAATCTCGGCTGGGGCCCTTGGAATTTTGGGAGGTGAGCACCTCGATTCGGTCTCCATTTTGAATTACATAATCGATAGGCACAAGCTTTCCATTGACTCTGGCCCCTACCATCTTGTTGCCCACAGCGCTGTGAATACTGTAAGCAAAATCGATGGGGGTGGAACCATTTGGCAGATTTTTTACGTCTCCCGATGGAGTGAAACAGTATACATTTTCGGAAAACAAATCCAAATCGCTTTTTAAAAGTTTCAGGAATTCCTTATTGTCTGACATATCTTTCTGCCATTCCAGAATCTGACGTAACCAGCTTAACTTTTCCTCTTCCTGTGCCTCTACTTTTTTCCCATCGGACGCTTCTTTGTACTTCCAATGTGCAGCAATACCATACTCAGCAGTACGATGCATTTCAAAGGTACGAATCTGTACCTCAAAAGGCTGACCGCTAGGTCCTATCAAGGTGGTATGCAAAGACTGATACATATTTGGTTTTGGCATTGCAATGTAATCCTTAAATCGTCCTGGGATTGGTTTGTACATCTCATGTATTACACCCAAAGCTGCATAACAGTCTTTGACAGTTTCCACAATAATCCGCACAGCAAATAAATCATATATTTGCTCTAATGTCTTATCCTGGTTCACCATCTTTTTGTAAATACTAAAGAAATGTTTTGCCCTTCCATCAATTTGTGCCTGGATTCCTGCGCCTTCAATATTCCGCTTTACATCTGCCACAATATCCCGCACGAACTCTTCTCTGGCGCTCTTTCTTAAATAAATTCTTTGAGCCAGTTCCTGATACTTTTCAGGTTCTAAATACTTTAATGACAAATCGTCCAACTCAATCTTAATTTTGGAGATACCAAGTCTCTGGGCAATGGGTGCATAAATATCCATGGTCTCCCTTGCTTTTTCCTTCTGTTTTTCCGGGCGCATATATTTTAATGTACGCATATTATGCAATCTATCCGCCAGTTTAATCAAAATAACACGGATATCTTTTGCCATGGCAAGAAACATTTTTCTTAAGTTTTCTGCTTGCAGTTCTACCTTATCCATGGAGTAATTCAACTGTCCCAGCTTTGTGACCCCATCTACCAGCAAAGCAACTTCTTCCCCAAATTCCTGAGCAATCTCCTGGTCTGTCATCACAGTATCTTCCACTACATCATGTAGCAATCCCGCAACGATCGTTTCTTTATCCAATTCCAGGTCTGCCAAAATAATAGCGACACACAGTGGATGAATAATATATGGTTCCCCGGATTTTCTAACCTGCCCCTGATGAGCATCATTAGCAATTCTATATGCTTTTTCAATCATTGAAATATCTGCCGATGGATGATATCTGTGCACACTGGCAATCAACTCATCGTACAATTCCTGTGGACTGGTAAAATCCTGCATGGTCTTTACATTTCCATCACTAATTTTTTTC
The DNA here is from genome assembly GCA_902767135.1 of uncultured Lachnospiraceae bacterium. GTDB lineage: Bacteria > Bacillota > Clostridia > Lachnospirales > Lachnospiraceae > RUG11237. The sequence goes on from CACXGE010000023.1 coordinate 36,344, forward strand.
TCACTATCTGATAATTTATTTTCATTACTGTTTTCTTGCACTTCAGACATTTTCATCACCACTTTTTCGTTTTTGTTATTGCAAGCTTATAAACGTTATCGTTATTTACCTTCGAAACGCAATGCTGCCTGTACGTCGTAACCTTCCAGCTTCTTTCTGCCTTCTAATCCAGCCAGCTCCATCAAAAATACAACTTTTACTACCTCTCCACCAAGTTTTTCAATTAGTTTAATAATAGCTTCCGTTGTTCCCCCTGTCGCAATCAAATCATCTATGATAACAACTCTCTGACCTGGCTTTATGGCATCCTTGTGTATCTCTAGGGTTGCACTTCCGTATTCTAAGTCATACTCCTGAGAAATCGTCTCACTTGGTAACTTTCCCTTTTTTCTTACCGGAACAAAGCCTTTGTTCATATTATATGCAATAGGAACTCCAAAAATAAACCCTCTGGACTCTGGACCCACTACCAGGTCAAAATCCGTATCTTTTAGAAATTCCTGCATAGCGTCAATGGACAACCTTAAACCATCTTTGTCCTGTAACACTGTGGTAATATCTCTGAACACAATACCGGGTTTGGGAAAATCCGGTATACTTCTCACATATTCTTCAAGCTTCTTCATGCCCTCTTCCTCCTTCTGTCTCCCTTAGAGATACTGTCATCATCACATACCGTATCTGCTCAGTACCTTCCAGATACAATCGTTTGTTACTGAACATCCTTCATGCTAAAACTAATTCTACCCATTTTATCTTTTCCTAAGCAGACAACCTTAACAACATCCCCCAGAGTCAACACATCTTCTACATGATTAATTCTTTCTTTGGATATTTTGGAAATATGAACCATGCCTTCTTTTCCCGGTGCAAATTCAAGAAAAGCTCCAAATTCCTTTATACTGACAACTTTACCTGTTAATACCAATCCTTCTGTAAAGTCTGTAGTGATAATCTTAATCATCTCCACTGCTTCTTCCATCTTGTCCTGTTCTACGCCGCAGACAGAAACAAAGCCGTCATCCGTAATATCAATCTTTACGGCAGTTCGCTCTATAATCTCATTGATAGTTTTTCCACGCTGACCAACTACATCTCCAATCTTTGCTGGGTCAATCTGAATCTGGATAATCTTTGGTGCAAACTCTCCAACTTCCTTTCTCGGTTCGGAAATCGCAGGTTTCATACAAGTATCCATAATAAACATTCTTGCTTCTCTACATCTTTTGATTGCACCTTCCACGATTGGACGTGTCAAACCATGAATCTTGATATCCATCTGAATGGCAGTGATTCCATACTCGGTTCCGGTCACCTTAAAGTCCATATCTCCAAAGAAGTCTTCCAATCCCTGAATATCAGTTAACAGCACATAATCATCGTCTGTCTCTCCAGTAACCAATCCACAGGAAATACCTGCAACCATCTTCTTAATTGGCACTCCCGCAGCCATCAAGGACATACAAGAAGAACAAGTGGAAGCCATGGATGTGGAACCGTTGGATTCAAATGTTTCAGAAACACTACGGATTGCATATGGAAATTCCTCTTCTGATGGCAATACAGGAATCAGTGCACGTTCTGCCAATGCCCCATGTCCAATTTCACGACGTCCCGGTCCTCTGGAAGGTTTTGTTTCTCCAACAGAATAAGATGGAAAGTTATAATGATGCATATATCTCTTTCCGGTTTCCAATTCATCTAAGCCATCTAACTTCTGTGCTTCTGATAAAGGAGCTAACGTAGTTACATTGCAAATCTGTGTCTGTCCTCTGGTAAACATTGCGGAACCGTGTACTCTTGGAATAATATCTACTTCCGCTGCCAACGGACGAATCTGTGTTAATGCACGACCATCCGGACGCTTATGGTCTTTCAAAATCATTTTTCGTACGGTCTTTTTCTGATATTGATACACTGCTTCGTCTATCAAAGAAAGCCACTCTTCATTGTCTGCAAATTTCTCTTCCAACTGTTCCTTTAAGTTGCGGATATTTTCTTCGCGAATCTGTTTATCGTCAGTAAACACCGCCTCTTCCATTTTTTCAGGTGGAACAACCTCCTTGATTGCTTCAAACAATTCTTCCGGAATAGCACAGCTTGTATACTCGTGTTTTTTCTTTCCACATTCAGCCACGATAGTGTCAATAAAAGCGATTACCTGCTGATTCACTTCATGGGCCTTATAGATAGCCTCTATCATTTTATCCTCTGGAAGTTCATTGGCACCTGCTTCTATCATGATAACTTTTTCTTTTGTGGATGCCACGGTCAATTTCAAATCCGAAACCTTCATCTGTGCCTGACTTGGATTGATGATAAATTCTCCATCAATCATCCCCACCTGTGTCGTAGCGCATGGACCATCAAAAGGGATATCTGAGATAGCCGTTGCAATAGCCGAGCCAAGCATTGCAGTAAGTTCTGGACTACACTCCGGATCTACTGACATTACCAGGTTATTTAATGTTACGTCATTTCTGTAATCTTTTGGGAACAAAGGACGCATAGGTCTGTCTATAACTCGTGAAGTTAATACAGCATTTTCAGAAGCCTTTCCTTCTCTCTTATTAAACCCTCCCGGGATTTTTCCCACAGCATACATTTTTTCTTCATATTCCACACTAAGTGGGAAAAAGTCGATTCCTTCTCTTGGCTTTTCTGATGCTGTCGCTGTTGATAATACAGTAGTATCTCCATAGTGCATGAAAGCTGCCCCATTTGCCTGCTTGGCAACTCTGTTTACATCCACCACCAGCATTCTGCCTGCAAGTTCCATTTTAAAACTCTTGTACATATTTTGTATCTCCTTCTCTTTATATTAGGTAGAAGATACCGAAACTACAAAAGAACCGGCAAATTAAATATTTTGTAAGCTCTTTTGTGGTCTCGGGAAATTACTTCTACCCGATGATTAAATAACAGAAAGAGGGCGGAAATCTCCGCCCTCTTATTTGGGAATTTCCCGCAAAAGTATGATTATTTACGGATTCCTAAACGTTCGATTAAGGAACGATATCTTTCGATATCAGCCTTCTTTAAGTAAGCAAGCAGACCACGTCTCTGACCTACCATCTTTAAAAGACCACGTCTTGAATGATGATCTTTCTGGTGTACCTTTAAATGCTCAGTTAACTCCTGAATTCTTGCTGTCAAAACTGCAATCTGTACTTCTGGAGATCCTGTATCTCCTTCTGTTCTTGCGTACTCAGCGATGATTGCCTGCTTCTTTTCCTTTGAAATCATTCTTATTTCCTCCTTGTTTTTAAACGCCATATATTAAGATGCCGGTCGGAGAGTCCAAGCTCTGAATATTGGCTAACTATCAATACCACGATAGTATATCATAATACCTTTCTATTTGTCTATATCTAATTTACATTTTACTGTTACTTACATTTATTCCCTGTTCTGGGGAATATTTCGGTTCTCATAGCCTGTGTTCCGTTGCGTATTCCACTTCCACCAGGAATAATCCGTGTGCCGGTGCCATAAACCCTGCCCTAAACCGATTCTTTGATTCAAAGATGTCAGGCAGTTCTTCTACCCTCTTTTTTCCGGTTCCAATCTCAATTAAGGTCCCTGTTAGTATCCGCACCATATGGTATAAAAAACCTTCTCCCTTAAAAAAAATGTATAGCATGGAATTTTTCTCTTCAATGACAATTTCTTTTAGCCAACGTACCGTATCCTTGTCCTTTCTCTTTTCCGAAGAAAATGCTCTGAAATCTTTTTTCCCTAAAAGGTAGGGGATTGCCCTTTTCATCTCTTCCAGGTTTAGCTTTTCGCAAAAACCGTAGGCATATCGCCTGGAAAATACACCAGGCCGTTCTCCTGTGTCGATTTTATAGCAGTATGTTTTTCCCACTGCATCATATCTGCTGTGAAACCCTTCTGCCACTTCCTCTACACAAATCACCCTGATATCTTCCGGTAATCTTAAATTCAGACATTCCCTGAATTCTTCCAGGTCTTGAATTTTATCTTTATCCCACAGATGAAAATTGGCCACCTGACCATAAGCGTGTACACCTGCATCCGTTCTTCCGGATGCAATCAGCTTCACTTTTTCTACGCCTAGTATTTTCTCTATCACTTCCTCCATCGTTCCTTCTATGGTCAGCCTGCCTTTCTGACTTTGCCAGCCCTGGTATCTTCCTCCATCATACATAAATGTTAGTCTGTAATTATGCTTCACTTTTCTCTCTCATTTCACTATTTTTGTGGAAAGTATACCACAATTATGCTATACTGGGAAGTAGTGTTTTTCCTGCTCATAATATAAAATAAATAGTGTAATGGGAGGTAATTATGACAAAACTAATGCTTGTTGACGATGACGAAGAGGTATTAGACATCAACAGAAAATATTTTGAAAACAAGGGCTATCAAGTCACTACCATGAACAATGCAATCGATGCCATTAAGAATATTCCCAAATTCTCCCCAGACTGCATTGTAATGGATATAATGATGCCAAAAGTGTCCGGCTTTCATGCGTTGCCCCAAATCCGCCAATTGACAGATGCACCGGTTATATTTCTTACAGGATGCACTGACGAAAACCACAAAATCGATGGGCTTTTATTGGGGGCAGAAGACTATATGGTAAAACCCTACAGTCTTCGGGAATTAGAAGCCCGTATTATAGTTCAGTTAAGAAAATTGGAAAAGACAGAAAAGAGAAATTTATTGTCTTTCCCCCCTCTTACCATAAACACAACCACACACAATGTATACTACAATGAAACCCAGGAAATCATTCTTTCCAACAAAGAATATAATTTTCTGGCACTGCTGGCCTCTAAGCCAAAGACCCCCTGGACATTTCAGGAAATCGGAGAAAGTCTCTGGGGAACCTACAGCGATTCTGACCGACGCACGATTATGGTAATTGCCAGTCGCCTCAGAAAAAAATTAGCTGATTACGATGGTTTACAGGAATATATCGAAACAGTATGGTCCAAAGGATACAAATTCAATCCAAACTAGGAGGCAATACATATCATCATGAGTAAAAAAAATACATTTTCACCACCGCAACTCAGTGCAGAGGAATTATCAAAAGCCCTTTATGAGGTCACCCAGAAATTAGAACAGTCCAACCGACTTTTGCAGGAGACCCAGCAGCAAAAAGACTTATTATTCGCAAATATATCTCACGATCTGCGTTCCCCTGTCACAGCCATTCGTACATCTATTGAGTACCTGTTATCCTTAGAAAATATTACCAGAGAAGAATTAACTGCCTCACTGGAATTGATGCAACGGCGTAGCATTTATCTGGAACACTTGATTAACGATGTGTTCCTGCTATCTTCTATCAGCGCAAATACCAAAAAACTACACATGGAGACTATCCCCATTTCCTTTTTGTTAGAAGAGTTTTTCTTCACTGTTTCTGAGGATACTCGTTTTGAACAGAGAAATCTATATTTAGAAGTTCCTGAAGATTTTGATTGCTTTGTATCCATTGACACAAAAATGTTTTGGCGGGTACTGGACAATCTTTTCACAAATGCGCTAAAATATTCAAACGAAAACGCTTCTATTACCCTAGGTGCCATAAAAGAGAACTCCAGGGTACATATTTTCGTGACAGACACCGGCATTGGAATGGAGGAAAAACATCTACAAAAAATTTTTGACACCTCTTATATGATTGAAGATGCCCGAACCCCATCTTCTTCCACCGGTACCGGATTAGGTCTTGCCATTGTAAAAGCAACCATGGAGAGTTTCCATGGAAATGTTTGGTGCGAAAGCCAGGTAAACAAAGGAAGCACCTTCCATATTACCCTTCCCCTGGTGTCACCCCCCCACGGTTACCGCCAGGCATAAATAAAAAAGAGGCAATCCGTATTGCCTCTTTTTATGTTCCTGTATTCTTTTAATTCAAACTGATAAATCCATTTTTTTCAAGTTCACCCAGAAAATCATTTACGGATTCCTCACACTCTGTTCTTTCAACGTCATAGATGTCCAATAAACCATTTACAATCTCTGAAACCTTGACTCCGTCTTTCAGCATTTCCCATATATCATTTGCCGAACCTTTTAGCATAAAATATTTCCCGGTTTCAAAATCAATCATTACCTTTTCTCCTGCCAGTTCTGAAACGTCAGGTCTTTTTTTTATTTTAATTTCTCTTTCCATTATATTTCCCTCTCTTTCCCTATGGTTTTAAAATGCCAAGAATCATTTTTATCTTATTTTTTATATCCTGTTTTATAAAAAATAACCGTTTCTCTTTCTCTATCTGTCCTTTGTACTCTTTGACACACCCCTGTATTATCTCGTCTTGTTCCAGAAAATCATTTAGTGTTTTTTTATCTTTTTTTTTCCAATTTACGTATTCTCTTTCAAGATGATATTTCTGCCTTATGTAAAAGGAAATCCAGTAATGCATAATGCCTCTTTGATTCATCTCATATATCCCTTTTATTTGAAATGTTTCCACGTATGTTTGAAAAATCTTTCTTCTGCTCTCATACTCATACCACACATCCTGAATCGTTTTTCTTTCCTTTCGGGATAAAGATTTCTCCTTCGTACAATCATAGCAATATAAATGTTTCCCAATCACCTGTACCTTCCTAATACATTTTAAATAATCCAGATTAAAAATAAAATCTTCACCTAAGCCGGCATCTTTGTCAAAAAATAATGTGTTATCTCTGACAATGCTTCTTCGAAATATTTTATTCCACACCACACCATAGTAATGATGCCCCGGGTCCTTTAATGTATTTTTCAAATATTCTTCCACCGTATATAACTTTGCTTTTTCTCTTATGGTACAAGGTATACAATAATTTCCTATTTTTTTATGGTACGTACATACCGTAAGGTCTGCCCCGGATTTCTCCATAGCTCTTTCCATAGCTCTTATCATACCATCATAATAAAAATCATCTGCATCCACAAACATAATATACTGTCCATGGGCACGTAGCAAGCCATAATTTCTTGCCCTTGCCACTCCCCCATGCATAACTCTTTGATAAATGATACGCTGGTCTTTTTTTCCATAAGCCTGGCATATTTGCTGGGTCTTATCCTGGGAGCCGTCATCAACAATAATCAGCTCCAGTTTTTTATAATTCTGTCTCAAAACAGACTCTATACATTTTTGTATGGTACTTTCATTGTTATATACAGGCAATATCACTGATACTAAGTGTTTTCTTCTTCCCCCCTCCATACTAAGTTACCTGGTCAATCATATCCATTAATTTATCTGACACCCCTATCCTCACTTTGCGAATAAACAATTCTTCTCTGGCCATGAGCTTATCAAAGTCCTTTTCATCAAAAACTGTAATTTCTTTTGGATACTCAAAATAATGGATATTTCTCCAGTTGACCAGCCACCTTTGCTCTGGCTCATCATACTTAATGCATTTATATTTAAAATCCGAATTGTGGACAATGGTATGAAAATATTCCTCATCTGGAAATTGAATATGATGCATTATTTTATTAAACTTTGGATGACTTCTCTCAAATTCCACGATATACTTTGCACATTCCCTTGTAATTGCCCACTGTGCCGTTCCATAATACATTTCCAAAGACTCGCCGTTTTCTCGTATCACCCCATCAAATAGAATGGTTTTCACACTAATACAAGCCATCAGACCATCATGCAGGAGTTTTAAAACCTTGGATTTATTATTGAGATAAAAATCATCATCCCTCTTGTTATAAATTTTATATTTTCTTGCATAATGCCAGTCTTTTGTCTTGGCAATCTTACAACCTCTGATAAATTCTTTTCCGTTATGTTTCTCAAAAAAATCTTCCATTTCCTGATTGCTCTTAATTGGATAATCCAAATTTTGAAGAACCACAAAATAGTCATAGCCCCTCTCGGATGCCAACGCTTCTTTCATCATTTCAATGGTTGCTTCAACTGCATGATACCCCCCCCAGTATACCTTAATTCTGTTTTTCAGTAAAGTTACACGTTCTATGCCCGCCAACTCCTTTTCAAAGGGTTCCATCTCCTGTTTTGCATCCACATGAACATACATATCAAAATTTTTATTTCTGGTAAGTTTCTTTGCCACCCTTGCTACAATTTCAGGTTCACAGTGGCACAAGTTTAAAAATGCTATCTTCATATCTGCCTCCTACCTGCTAAATTCGTAGTGAATCAAGTTCAAAATTCCAGTACACAAATACAAAATAAAATACATTTTCATTTTCAGAAAGCCAAAAGGAATTCTCTTAATCCCCCCTGCACTTCCTACATAAAAGTTCCTCACAACCTCCGCTACTCTTTCATCTTGCAGATAACTTCGAAACAGCCTATATCGCTCAAAAAAACCGTACTGTTTATTTTTTTTCGAAAACAAAAAAGAGAGTTCTATTGCAGACATCACCACGGTACCTGACCAATATTTAGATAAATCAAAGTTACACCGATTCTTAATTTCTTGTGTCAAAGCACTTCTTGCATCCATAAGTTTCTGTTTGCCTGTCAATTTTGCTACCGGATCCTGCTCATAGACATAAATCGTAGATGTCTCCCTTGTCACCAAATAATAATAACATTTGTGATGAACATAACATTTTTGTGCATAGCTAAGATAATTGGTGATAAATATAGTATCCTCCCCAACTTTTAAGTTTTTATCAAACTGCAGATGATTTTCCTTGATAATATTTGTACTTACCATAGCTCTCCACAGTGCTGGATTTTCTACATACAACCCATTTTCTCCGCCTGATAGCCATTCATTTACTCCTTGTTCTGACACCCCAATAAAACGGATTGCCAATTCCTTTAAAATAGCTTCTCTCTGATACATACCTTCCTTAAAAATCGGCAATGTTGTTTCTTTTATTTTGTTATTTTCATATCTATGATACCCGTAGATGACGGTATCTACCTCTTTTTCCTTTGCTATCTGATACAACTCTTCCATGCAATAGGGTTCTACAAAGTCGTCTCCATCGAAAAACAAAATGTATTCTCCCTGTGCCAGTTCTACCCCCGTATTTCTTGCAACAGACACTCCCGCATTTTTCTTGTGAACCACCTGAATCCTTTGGTCTTTTTTTGCATACTCATCGATAATCCTTGGAGTATTATCTGTTGAACCATCATCCACTACGATAATCTGATAATCTTCAAATGTCTGGGCCAAAATACTATCCAAACAGTGTTCTATATATCCTGCAACATTGTAGGCAGGAATTACCACACTAATTTTCGTCTTCATGTTTTTCACTCCTTTCCGTTTTCCATACCAATTTGGGTCCCGAAAGTTTTATTTTTTTCTTTTCTGCCATTTTATCCATCCACTGATACAAATACAATCCCACAAATATCAAAGGAAAACAGTGGGATGCGCTAAGGATATATGCCTCCATAATCCCATAAAAGGAATAACCGATGATCAAAATCCTTTCCAAGTTGTTTGCTTTTTTTGCCGCAAAGAAAAAGGTCACACTCAGTATAAGTATATATACATACCCATAAATTACAAACATCCACAAATAAGCATTGTCAAAAACCATTTCATCAAACCAATGCCCCCGCCAATATATCTTTGGCGGAAAAGACAATGACCTCCCCAACCAGGAAACACCATATACATCATATACATAAGAACCAAACAATAATCTACCTGTGAAGAAATCATTCAACCAATCATACACCATCAACAATGGTCCTGAAAGATTGGTGTAAGAAGCCGCAAACAACGGAATAAAAATGGAAAACAAGCCAAAGATATATTTTGCTCCCCTTAAAACAAAATCTATCTTCATATTGGATTTCTCCAGTAACATCAAGCCATATACAATTGTGGACACCATCAATGATGTATTTGAGTTTGTATAACAATAAAAGAACAAGTTAATACCCCACAGCAATGCGATTTGTCCACGGTTAATGGTCTTATAATATCCATATGCCAATGCTGTGGTAGCCCACAGTACTATCATGGAAAAAGTATTTGGATGGGAGAGAAAGAAATAAGAACGTTTCACTCCATTCCTCCAAATATAATGTATCTTTGATGGCATTATCACCTTACAAATTCCGTAATATCCCACATGCACGCCTACCGCTGTCAGTTTAATCCATCCTACTTTCCTCATCACAGCCTGTAAGTCAACATGTCTTACCCCCAAAATACACATATAGCTAACCAAAACATAAAAATAATTCCCCTTCACACAGGTATAGGTACACAGAGCAGCCCCAACAGCCATCAATCCTAACTGAAGGTAAGTGTATTTTTCCAACATTAATTTCCAGGCAATCACACCTAAAAATGCAAGAACAAACATTGTGTCCAGCCACTCAGGACGTCGAAACAGTTGTGTTGGTTCCAAAATATCCTTAATGGTATAGATAATCATTGCCAATTCAAATAACGACTGTCTGTTTTGCCGTCCTTTTTCATCCACTGTTCTCACCTCCCATGTATGGTGGATTTGTTTGTTTTCGTTTAAAACGGATAAGAAGATTTCAACTTAAAATACACTGACAACAACAAAAAACACCGTTTCTTTAAAAGCATACATTCCATTTTTTTGTATCCGGGCATTGAACTAACCTGGCTTTTTTCCACAAACTCTCGCACGCAGTTCACCTCAAATGCCGCCTTATAATCTCTTCTCAATTTCAGAATAGAGCTTTTTTTTGAAAATTCTAGAAATAGATTTGTCAGCACTCGTATATAATAATTATACATTTTCTGGAGCAACTTAACATTTCCTATCGCAGTCACATCCATCTTATTTTTATCGTATAATATCTGTGTATACTCCAAACGTTGTGTCAGGTTATATTTTCTCATCGCACTTCCCGGATGTTGTCGATAAAACAGCACCGGCTCCTGGGTTACATAAACTGTCTGACAACACTTGAAATACGCTGCCACAAAGACCAAATCCTCTCCTATATGTAACTCCTCTGGAAATTCCAGTTTATTTCTTTTTATAATATCTGCGCAAAAAAGTTTTCCCCAACATGCATTAAACTGGGAAGATGCATACATGAGTTCTCTTGCCTTCTCTATATCTGTTGTCCTGTCTCCATCAAATGCAAAATGTTCTTCCTTTTGTTTTCCTTCAGAATACAGTGTAATATAGTTAAAAGCCATAAATTCGGCATTATGATTTCGAACACCATCTGCAATTTTGTCCAGTCCATTCTCTGTCAACATATCATCTGCGTCCAAAAAAAGAATATACTTTCCTTTCGCCTGCTTTAAACCATAGTTTCTTGCAGAGGATACTCCACCATTTTCCTTGTAAAAATAAGAGAAGTTAGAACGGTGTTGCACCAGTTCTTTGCATATGGTTGCCGAATCATCTTTACTTCCATCATCTATTAAAATGCACTCATATTCAAACTCAGGATATCCTGCACATACAATACTGTCTATACAAGGCTTAATAAATTCTGCTGCATTATATACCGGTATAATAATACTTAAGTCCATAGATTTTCCCCCTATTTGCTCATTACCTTACTTCGCATTTTGAATATCAGTGGAAAACAAAGGGAATATATTTTATATGTAACCCCATTCACACTTCGCATAAATTTTACATTTTTTACATCATTGCGTTTTAACACAGGATTGGCTTTCCAATTTGGAAAGGTTGTAATGAGCTTATCATAATTCATTTTCAAAACTCGACTGCGCTCTTTTTTGTCTACTACCCCACACATTCTGTGAAAGGAACTACACAAAAGGATTCTGGCAAAGAAAAACTCCAATGCCTCTTCATACTCCTCATAATAACCATTCTCTTTGTAATAATCATAAATATGATCTAGAATTTTTAGAATGTCGAGAGTTTTTGCCGATGACATATTATTGATAGAACTGCTTCTCTGTACATAATGCACACTTGCCGGCTCCACGTATGCATACTTTCGAATATGAGGAACCAGCTTTAAGAAAAATTCCACATCCTCATAGATGCAGCCCTTTGGAAAAATAACCTTGGTTCCTTCCAGCCACTCTCTCTTATATATTTTATTCCACACCACACTTCGCCCGAACATCAGCATCTCTTTTTTGTCCTGAATATGCTCTCCTATCTCAATATCCTCTGCATCGGGATATGTATGACGCAAATTACATTCTACGATGTCATAATCGCCCTCTACTGCCTTACCATAAAGTGTTTCAAACATATCTAATTCCACAAAATCATCCGAATCAATATAACCAATATATTCCCCGGTAGCATATTTCATACCAAAATTTCTGGCATCCGAAAGTCCGCCATTCTCCTTCACATAAGATTTCACCATCGAATACTCTTTTGCATATTTATCAATAATTTTTTGGGAACCATCTGTTGCCCCATCATTCACTACAATAATTTCTATATCCTGCAATGTTTGATTTACCAACGTATTCAGACATTTATCCAGATAATCCTCTACATTGTAAACCGGTACAATCACACTGACTTTCGCCATAACCTACACCTCTGCTTTAATTACTGTCATATCCATTCTTAATAGTCAATTACTCTCTAAATATTTCATTATGGTACTCACAACTTGCTCCCTTTGTGAAATATACTCCTCAAACTTTTTTTCTTTACATTGAAGCAGCAGTTTTAATAAATCATCCTGTTCTTTGCAACACAGTACATAATTCTTCTTTTCAAACGCAGTTGCGATATCCAACTGATGGTCATCTACATGCTCACCATATTTTCTCAATCTTGGAAAAACGATAACTGGTTTTCTGGATTTTAACGATGTAATAATAGAACCCACACCACTGTGGGTCACTACAATATCTGCTTTTTTTATGTAACTGTCAAACGTATCCTTGTCCAAAAAATCGAAACTTCTAAAGTTCTTAGGTACATAGTCTGAATTTCCTCTCTGGGCAATTACTTCTTCCTTTATCTTTCCAATTTCCACATATTCATCCATAAGTTTCAGCAAACGATTTAGCTGAAATTTTTGTGTTCCTAATACAACAAATATCATAACTTCCCTCTTCCATCTGATTTGTTACTTTTTGTCAGAAAATACCACCTACATATACTGCCTCCGGGAAAAATTCCAGCATATCTTTCCACTGCACAAGAAACAAATCTGCCACGTGAAATTTATACATTATCTTTCCTGTTAACGAGGGGGAATCCACCCTGGCAAAAGATTCTATATAAATAACCTTCTTTTTTTTCCATTTTCCAAGAAAGCACATGGGACAACTGGCCAATGCGCCTGTGGAAATAATACAGTCCGGATTCTCCTTTTTCATAATTCTGTATGACTGTATAAATATCCATAAGAACTTAAATAAAAACGTGATTTCTTTTCTGTTAATCTGGGGAAGATGATATACCTTCTGGCAAAAATCCAACTCTGCAAATTCCGTTTTTTCCGTTACCAAAAAAGAAAGGTATTTATCCCGTACCTCCGGCAACCTTGATATTTCTTCCAAATGACCTCCTGAAGATGCCACAAAACATATTTTCTGCATAAATCTCACCTTTACATTTTCGGAATCAAACCTAAAATCTCATCTTCATTGTCCCCTACACACTGTCCTACCGTTCTGATTTCCCGGGAAATTAATTCTTTTGCCACAATCCATCCAGCACTTAACACCCCACCAATCATTGCAAACATCACCCTTTTCGAAAGTACATCTTTTCTTCCATCATTGGTAAGGTATGATGATGTTGCCGCATCCAGAATACGAATAGAATCATTTCCCGCCATACTGGTGGCCTCACGTACAAAAGCCTCTGCCAAGGCATTTGAGACATCCACCGCCAAATCCGGATCTGTGGAATATGCGCTGATGGAAATAATAGAATCATTCACTGCTGACACACCTACCATCTGCTGGATTGCCGAGGCATCTAATCCAGAATTTGTCCCCACAATAGCCGCTGCCCTCTCACATACTTTTTTACTGGTAATGATATCCGTGTAGTTGGAAATAGACGGGGCACTCGTATCTGATGCAGACGAAACACTAACACTATACACTGTTGTTTTTGCACTGTAACTGTTTACGATTTTGGCATCAAAAGTAAGTATTAACCCTACCAAAGTAGTAAATATTGTGGCTGCAACTACCAGTAATTTTTTCTTCCACAACGCCAAGATACAAAGTTTTAAATCCTCTACTGAAATTTCTTCTCGCATATCTGTTCCTCTCTATTTTTCATACTTTCTATACAGGTTAAACACCACCACTGCCATGGCAATCACAGCTACAATTAAGAAATACAAATCATAACTTTTCGAAAATGTAACATTCTGCTCGTCCGACTGTTCTTCTTCCTCTTGATTTTGCAGTACATTAATCTTTTGTTCATACTGATTTGTAGCGAACTTATTTCCTTCTATATCTTCATAACTAAAGGTCACAATTACATTCTGTTCACCAATGTTATCTAGCGTCACATAAGTTTCCGCATAACTGACCTTACCTGCAATCAGACTTCCTAAACTATACTGCTCATCATCCACTTCACCTTCTGTAGAAACCATCATGATAATATTGTAGAAATCATCTCCACCGCTGTTTTTATATGTCACTCTCATACGAGTTTTCTGACCCTGGTAGACTTCTTCGGGAAAAGAAACATTCTGAATCTCAAATTTACTGCTTGTTGTAACCGGCAATTGAACTGAGGTTTTATTACTATTCTCTGAGGAAATATAATCTTCGTAAGTAAATTCTGTGGTAAACTTAACTACAGAATCCTTGATTTTATCTGCTGCCTTCAGGGAGAGTTTTACTTTATATGTGGCCCCCGGCTGCAGTTCCGGAATATAGACTTGATCCGGTTGACCATATACGGTATACACCCCCTCCGAATCACTGGTGAAACTCATAATAATACTTCTTACAGGATCTGTATTGCTATTATTCTTCACCACAAGGGTCAGTTCAAACTCTTCCCCCGGAACAATGGCATCCCCGGAAATCTTAAAACTCTCAACTGTCACCCGGGCTTTTTGTCCATGTATCGTACTTGCCTGCGCCGTATCTAAATGGCCAAACAGGAGATAAAAAGCTAAGATAGCCACAAAGAATCGTCTTGTTTTATTTTTTCTTGACATTTTTATCTCCTTTCTTTTTTGCGGTTCTTTTCATTCTTTCCAGATTACGTTTTTCCATATTCTTACTGGAAAAATAATCATAATCCCGGACATAGCGCTTATACTGCCCTTCATCTACATTATTGACAATCATTCCCAGATACTTTGCTTCTGTCTGAGCTATCTTCCTCCTTGCGTCATAAACCTGACGTCTGGTGTTTTTTCGGATACCCACTACCAGTGCAACCCCATCGACCTGTGGAAACAAAATAGTGGCATCTGCTACTGTGTTAATGGATGGCATATCATAAATTATGTAATCATAATCCAAAGTTAATCCTGCAACCAATTTTTCCATCTTTGCAGAGCAGATCATACGAACCGGACTCTTGCACTCCTTACCATTGGGAAGATATTTTAAATTTTCATAATTCGTTTCGTGAATACAATCTGTATATTCACTCTCTCCGGACAAATACTCTGTCAATCCACATTCCTGCATCTCTCCAACTCTTTTATATCTGCCACCTTTTCTAAGATCGCAGTCTACCAGTAAAGTTTTCCAGCCTGCCATGGCCAACGCAATTGCCAGGTTAATTGAAATAGTTGTAGTCCCAGCCTGGGCTCCACATCCTGTCAACAAAATAGATTTGGCATTTGTCCTTTTTTTATAAGCATGGATTTTTACCAATATACTATCTATGGCATCACACATTATCTGATTATCATTTCCATATAACTCAATCATTCTCTATCCCTTTCCAAAACTAGTATGCCCCACTATCCCGTCTAAATATTTGCAAAACAGTTTGCAGCATGATTTTGAAGTCGATAAATACATCCCAACAATCGATATATTTTGTATCCAACTCTACAATTTCATCAAAATCTGTAATTGTACTGCGTCCACTCACCTGCCACATCCCTGTGATACCGGGTTTTATACTGATCCTTCTCCAATGTCTCCGTTCATACTGTTCTACTTCATCAATTGTAGGTGGTCTAGTTCCAACCAGCGACATATCCCCTATCAATACATTAAAAAACTGTGGCAATTCGTCGATGCTGGTCTTTCTAATAAATTTCCCCACCTTTGTTATCCTCGGATCATCTTTCATTTTGAACATAAAATCTCCGCCCATTTCATTTTGGGACATAAGTTCTTTTTTCTTTGTCTCTGCATCTGCACACATACTTCTGAATTTATACATATCAAAATATCGTCCGTTTGTCCCCACTCTCTTTTGTTTAAAAATAACGGGGCCATCTGACTCTAAGCGAATGGCCATTGCAGTGACCACCATAATAGGTGAGAACAAAACGATTCCTACCAAAGCCCCCACAATATCCACAGTTCTCTTAAATGCCCTTGCCCCCACATTCAAAGAAACTGTGTGGTAGGTAATTACCGGATAGGTTCCCACACTGCTTACATAACTCTGGGCTGCTCCACCACTGTACGCATTCATAATGATTTTTGCAGTAACCCCCATTTCCACACACATATTAATGTATGGCTGTACATCAATCACATCTCCATACTGACGTTCCATAATATATATCTGGTCTATGGCATGCTCATGGATAATTTCTTCTATCTGTTTAATATTTCCCAGATACTCATCCTCGCCCAATTCCTCCTCATCCAAAGAAACAAAGCCAACAATCACATCACTTGTATTACTTTTTTCCAAAAATCTTACAAACTTATCATATCGGTTTTTCCTACCAATTAAAATAGTTCTTTTGTTTGCCACAAATTTTTTCTTCAACATAAAATGGTCAAAAAATGCACTTAACAACAAAGCAAAATAGCTAAACGTAAGGAACGTAATATAAAATTTCACGTCTAGCTTGTCATCTGCGCCAAACAACAACAGAATAGACACCACAATCACCGCAAGCAGGTAGGATTTTGTAACTCGCTTCAAAAATCTGTCTGCATAAAAGAAAGTTGTCACATTGTATAGTCGTTCATTCTTTCCTGCCAGAATATAAACCATTAAGAATGCAATGATTATGGTATAGTATCCTTCTTCAAATATGTCAGTATCTTTTCCACCGACAATGGTTGCCAACACAAATGCCAAAAACGCAAAAATAATATCACAGGCAATATACATTAAATTTGTATTAGCATCTCTATTAAATTTGCCCATATGTTTCTCCTTTCCCAGTTCCTTATTTATTATGCTTATGTTCCTTTACCAATTCCAACTCTTTCAGCAACATGAGTCTATGTTCTACAAGATCGAGTTTTTCTTCCATGCTGTACCATTCTTTTCCACATCTAATACGCTTCAGCCAGAACTTTGCAGCTCTGTGAACCCAGGCAACAGGCAATAAAAAAGCAAATTTTTTCGCATATAAATAGTCATCCGTTAAGTCTTTTCTTTTCGGAAACATAACCTTCAGATTCCGTTTCCAACGTGTATCCTCCACTTCACTCTCCCCCTGAAGATAAGGAGTCATAATTCCTAGAATCTGCCAGTTGGCAACGCGCTCCCCCTTGATCTCTCCTTTATTAATAAAATCCATCAGCAGATTTTCCAAAACCTTTTCGTCCGGCTGCTCCTTGTTTCGCATACACTCATCATCCAGTCCCAGATAACGAATACCAAGGGTAAATACTCCTTTGACAAACCCATCATATCCTAATTTCTCAATTTTATTCCAAAAACTATCCCAATCGACTTCACATCCATATGCATTTATAAACAGAGTAATATCACTGATATATCTGATACTGATTCCTTGAAGCACAAAGTGTTTTATCATATGAAACATCTGATATATCAAATGTTCTTCATGACCTAAGGTAGTAATGTGCATTCCCCCACATACATCCAATTCTATCAGTTTTTCTTCTGCATCAAGCTGCAAACTTTCTAACACTTTCATTTGCGGACCATCGTAATCTTCCCACAGGCAAAAATGCAACTCTACACAATGCTTATTTCCCTCATGATAAAACACATACACCTTGGGATTTGTATGGTCTTCTATGATTCGATATCCTAAGTCCTCAAGAATCTTAACTGCTTCCTGCTTATCTCTCTCATATACAAAGATATCACTATCGCAGGAATATCTTAAGGTATACTGGGGATACAAATCAGCCAGTACACAACCTTTAAAGACAACAAACTTTACCTTCCTTTGCTCCCCTTCCTTTAAGATTGTGCGCAGACTTGCATAGTTTCCACATTGTGTGATTAAACTCTTCATCGAAAGCCGCTTCCATACCTCTTTCATTTCCTGATTCATGTCTAAAACTTCCAAAACAGTGTTACACATAACAGGCGCTAGTTTCGCTCTATTCGCCCAGACAAAAATATCATCTAACTCCTGCTGAGATACCTCAATATTTTCCTTTTCACATTCAGAATGTATGGAGTAATTCATCAATTTTAGAAATTGAATTACGTTTTTCTGCATACATATCTCCTCCCTCTATCTTTTACGCATAATACGTCTATAAAATTGTACCACATTTCCCCTATAAAAGCACTCATTTTTTTCAAAAAAAAACGGAGCTCATTCGCTCCGTTTTAATTACAATTCAGAATCACTGAACCGTTACCTGTATTTCAATCTTATCCTACGAAAAACTTGGGTCTGTTCCCACAATAGGTTCCATAATATCTGTGCCACCACATCCATGCTTAATATGTCCTGGAATCGTACAATTGATTCCATGTCCACAACCATTAGAATTCCCATGTCCCTTTCCATTACCAGTAGGTGCATATAGATTTCCACCTGCTCCTTGTGTGTTTTCAATATCTAACGCTTCTATCTTTGCCTGACTCCATGCTTTTTTCATCTTCTCAAAACCTCTCTTTTCTTCATTGTCTCGGTACTTAAGTACCCAATTGATTACATTAAAAGTATAGTACCAATGTACTATTTTTGCAATACCAAAATTAATTTCTAACAATTATATTAGATTATCAGGTTACTGTACACAGGTATCCTGTGCACAGTAACTGATTACTTAGGATTGAAGATGTCTCTGTTCTATTTTAATTTCCCTATCACAATAATCCAAGACAGAACGACGATGGGTGATAAGAATACAAGTTGGTTTCGGTGTCAACCCTCGTATTCCTTCTAACACTGCCAATTCCGTTTTCTCATCCAAAGATGCGGTAGCTTCATCCAAAATCAAAAAAGGTGCTCTCTTAATCACTGCACGGGCAATTGCAATTCGCTGTGCCTGTCCTTCTGAAATGCCATGCCCACGCTCCCCAATTTCTGTATCAAGTCCCTTGGGAAGTTCCATAACAAAATCATAAGCAGCAGCAATTTTCAAACTCTCTATGATTTCTTCCTCTGTGGCATCTTCTTTTCCCATCCGTATGTTCTCCCTAATGGTTCCACTAAACAACGTATTCCCCTGGGGAACGTAAGACATAAAATTTCTAGCTCCTGCACTAGCCCCCGTTTTCTGGCCACAAGTGTTATAAAATGCAATGTTCCCCTGGGATGGTTCCATAAATGCCATCATAAGTCGTATCAAAGTAGTTTTTCCAATACCAGACTCCCCTATAATTGCCACAAACTCTCCAGGTTGAATCTTGGTGGACACCCCTTCCAATACGTTCTTTTTCTCTTCATACCCAAAATTGACACCACTTACCTCTACCCCAATATGTTCCTGAGTCATATCATTTGGTTCATAATTTTCCTCTGTAATTTCCTGAATCTCAATTACACGTCCTGCTGAGGCAAAAATAGACACTACCTTTGGAATTTGTTCTGCAAGCAGCATAATCGGTGACTGAATTCTTCCCACCAGGCTTAGGAACAAAGTCATAGTACCGTATGTAATACTTCCGTCTGCCACTTTAAAAGCCCCCAAAGTAAATGCTGCCAGATATCCCACTTGAAAACTCACAGACATAATATTGGAGCTAATAATTCCCATATTCGCTTTTTTTCTCACCCAGTAGAATCTATTTTCGCGAAGTTCTACCAGTTTATCTGCGGAATACTGTTCATTCCCAAAAGCTTTCACAATCAAAAGATTGGCAATACTCTCCTGTAGAAAAGAACGGTACTTAGATTCTGACTCTAACACCTTCACCTGAAGTTTTTTTAACTTTCTTCCCAACACCCAACAGGTAACTCCTGCCACTGGTGCTATTAGTAGAGACATTAACGCCAACACTGGTTCATAATAATACAAAATTCCAAACATAATAATCAGTTCAATTATCAGTTTAATAATATTAGGCAGCGTATAGATAATTCCATTGGAAATATTGCTGGCATCACTGGTCAGTCTGGTCATCAAATCCCCAGAATGATATTTCTTAATGTGGGGCCAGGATGAACGAATAATTTTTTCATAAATATTCTTTCTTATACCAAAGGAAAATTTTTCGTCCAGAACAATTGACATCACTGAAGCAATGGCTGAAATGGCCATGGATACCGCCACAAACATCACATATACCCCAATGGTTTTCAGTACAAAATTTCCACTGGTGGCACTATCAATAATATCTTTTGACAATATGGCTAATTCTGCCGTGATTAGTGATGTAGAGATAGAAAACACCATCATAAGTAAAATCTGTGGCAAATATGGAACGGTATATCTGGCAAGCCAAGTAAGATATTCGCCTTTAAAATCAATATTTTTAATTTTGTCTATAATTTCTTTCATCTTATTCTTCCTTTACATTTTCTCGCCTAATGCACTTTTTACCAGCCTTACCTGTTGATTGGTAGACATCCCCGCCATAGGCCTTTCTATCAGATAAATATCAATTTTATCCGCAATTGAAATACACTTTTTTACAATATCAATCCCCATTCCTACTTCCTTATATATTTTCTTGTTATAGAGATTATCCGTCAAGTATTTAAGTTTTTCGCTTCCCTTAATCCTTCTCATTTGTATTTCAGGGATATCTGCAGCCTTCAAGATAAACATTGCCTGCAATGGTTTCTCTTCCATGCAAAAGCCTTCTTTCAATCTGACTGCATATTTTTCTTTTCCCGCGTCCTTAGGCAATAAAATCAACTGTTTTTTGTCATATGTTTCATCAATAGCATCCACACAAATTTTCTGCTGAGGATACGCTGCCTGAGCATAAACCTTCCCCTCTTTCTCCACCAAAGCAACCGTGTCATCCGCCATAAACATTGCTCCGTTTTTTAACAAAGCCTGGGACAAAGTAGACTTACCAGCCCCACTATACCCCGACACCGCAATAGCTTTTTCCCCAAACAACAATCCACTTCCATGTATCATCATTTGACCCTGTTGACTTAATGCCATAGGGAGCCCAGCACACAAAAACATCTGATTTACCATCAAAGGATTACATTCTTCAAACAACTGATATTCTATGGTATTTCCGGATGTAACAAACATATATCCGGCGTGCTCTACTCTATACACTTTTCCCTCTTTTTCATACCAATACACAATTAAATCCGGAGATTCGTGTCGTTCCCCTCGTTCCATAAATCGTTTTAAATTTGCTTTTTTTATTATAATATCCGCTCTTACTTCTGTCTCTTTTATTTCGTAAGCCTCTTCTAACCTATAATCAGAAGCAATATACTTTCCATATATAAAATAATTGTACATGCATTTACCCCCTTTTTAACACATTGTATCATACAACCATAAAATTTTAAACAAAAAAAAATGGTTTCTGCCATAGATTCCCATCTACAGCAAAAACCATCTTTTAAAGTCAATTATTCAGATACTTCTTTTGTTCCGAAATCTCTTGACCAATGTAAGATATTTCCGTCTGCATCTTTCACTGCATAGTAGTCCTGATCCATTGCTTCATTATTAACTGGACCACCTGCTGTCTGCATTACATCTAATTCTTCCATTGTTGCTTTTTCAAAAATCTTTTTCATTTTTATTTCCGCCTTTCTGTTATTCTTGTTTTCTTTACATGGATAGTATATTCATTATGACTCTCTTTTTCAAGTTTTCTAACAGAATTGTTACATTTTAGTGTAACAGTTCAGCCTTAGGCTAAACTGTTACGAAATCGGGCAATGCTTGCGCATACAAAATTGCCTGATTTTTGTAAAATTTACATTTTTCCGCGGTCTCAGCTGTAAATGCTGAAACCTGTACTGAATAGTTACGTTTCTCCCATAATCTCGCCGATTTTTTCAAGTGCCATCACCGTATATCCCAAGCGAACATAATCAAATTTGTCAGTTTTCTCTGGATGTGCTGTAATTTTCTGAATATCCTTCAATGCCTTTTCACAATCTACTATCTTATTATCAATATTTTTCTTCAGGCATTTTTCAAAATCTTCTCTAATCCGATCCCACTGTTCTTCAAACCTATAATTCAAATCAGCACTCTGAACCCCTATATCTTCAACTTTCGTAATGTGTTCTGGCACAATATCTTCAAAATACTCACGCACCAGCCTTCTCTGCACACTTCCGTTATTAAACTGCTCCACAGGTAATCGCATACAATATTCTATCACCCTTTTATCCATGGTAGGGTCTCGCATAATCACACCAGTTGCCAGAGAATGTTTGGTGCTTATTTCCCCTTTATGACTGAATTGTATGTCACCTTTCATCAGCTTAGCCATGTCTCTCATACACATGCCACTGTATGAATTTTGCTGGTTAATTTTCTCAAATTTTTCTACTAAGTCATATTTTTCAATTGCATAGTCAGTTATATACGCATCCCCAAATAACTCTTTCTTTTTCTCACTCCAAGTTCTGGCTTTGCTTTCCGTTTTCTTTTTATAATAATGATACATTGTATAAAATGTCGCCTTTAACGTCTGTTTTTTTCCTATCTTTTTTTTCTCTCCGAAATTTATACACTCCTTAAAGAATTTTATAAACTGTTTGTTCTTTAACCATGTATTAAACATAACCTCTATACTGCTAAAGGAAATTGTAACATTTCCGTAAGCTCCATGGAGAATTATATTACCTCCGTTATTTTTGGTATGATTCATACACTCTTTCATCCACAGTAAATTCTGTAGCGATTTGTATGGAATTTCTATACATTTTAATTCTTCTTTGTGCTCCGTCCATGGATTTACATCCTCCATTGTGAGAAACTCACATTGAAGATTTTCAAAGTATTCTGCCGTTTTTCTTACTTTTTCGCTTTCATCGTTGACATAATAAGATTTGGAACTCACACATTTTTCTCTTGGAATCGACGTATATGTATACATCTTCTCCCCTTTTTCTTTCAACATGGGCGCCGCAAAACTTACCACAGAAGAAGAATCCAAACCGCCACTGAGCATCATATGATTCGCTCCGTCCCTCAATACACTTTTTACAGCCTTATGAAACACCTGAATCAGCCCTGTTTTATACTCTTCATCTGTCTTCCCACCATCTTCACTGGTATCTGGATTCCAGTAACATTTTTTTTCAATTCCATTTTCACCAAATCTCAGAATGGTTGCCGGAGGTACTTTATATATTCCTTGATAGATAGTCTCCTCACACTCTGTCATTCCTGCCAAGTTATCCAATGCCAAAAAATCCACTATCCACCGTTCATTTAAGGAAGCTTTTTTTCGTTTCAACAATATCTCCAAAGTAGTAGAAAATTCCAGAACTCCATTTTCGAATCGATAATACAAACACCTAGTCGCTGCAATATCACTTACCAGTTCTACCACATTCTCTTCCCTGTCAAAAAACGCAAAAGAGTAGGACCCTAGCAAATCATTCAGGCATCCATCTCTCTTTTTTTTATACAAATCGAAAATTAATCTTCCATCCGGACAATCCTCCTGGTATTCATTGGGCTTTAACATCTCCACAACTTCCCGGCGGTTATCCAACATGCAATCTGCCGTATACACATACTTCTCTTCTACAATTGGAAGCTGCTCTCTTACACTTTCTTTTGTGAAATATTGTATTCCACACCCAACATTCATCTTGTCTGTCCGATATTCTTCCACCCTGTTTATCTTATATTGTTCCATTTCTCTTTTTCCATCCAGATAAAGGGCATTCTGCCTACTCGCCCTTTCCTTATCCAACGGAATCAATCCCCAGATAGCAGACATAATTTCACTCCTTTTTTTCTACTATATTTTATTCAATAGTATAAGTTATACTGTTGGTGGTATAATAAACATATGCATCCTCCACCTTGTCATACATACAAATTTCCCCATCTTCATCCAATACAGGAATATAGTCTCTGAGTAGTTGTTCATTGCCATCCCATATTTTCAATCCATAAATTTTACATTTCGCAGACCCCACTCGCAGACTGTCCACACTATTGTATATCATGTTGGTTCCATTGATTAATTTTTGCCCATTTAAATAAATGGATTTTCCTACCTTTTCGTAAATATTTGTTTCTCCTGTTGGTTTCCAGAGTGTTATTCCATACAACCAGGAATATCCAACTTTTATTCCCTGTTCTCCACATTGTTGCAGATACACATTAGTCCCTTTTGTGGACTCATAGGAGAAAATATCCCCTGCAGATTTGTCATTGGTAACCTCAAATATAAATTCAATATTGTAATCTCCCTTCAGCTTAATTCCCGTATCAAAATATCCTTTATTGTTATTTGTCAATACCTCAATGGACTTAACCGGAATATATTTTACAAAATTATTTTCCTCCGTCTCAGAAGGTCCTTTGGGTCCTGGCGTTACCGTTTCTGTGGGAACCGACGTCACTGTATCCGTTGGACTCAAAGCCACTGTATTTGTTGGGTTTGGGGACACTGTATTCGTCGGCTTAGAGGTAACCGTATTTGTTGGGTTTGGGGGCACCGTATTTGTTGCTTTGGGCGTAATCGTACTTGTCAGTTTGGGAGTTACCGTATTCGTTGGCTTGGGGGTTGCCGTATTCATTAGCTTTGGAGTTGCCGTATTCGTTGGCTTAAGAGTTGCCGTATTCGTTGGCTTGGGGGTTGCCGTATTCATTAGTTTTGGAGTTGCCGTATTCGTCGGCTTGGGGATTGCTGTATTCGTCGGCTTGGGAGTTGCCGTATTCGTCGGTTTTGGAGTTATCGTAACCTCATTCCCATCCACCTTCGCCTGATAGTTTTTTCCCCCCTCTGTATATGTAATTACTCCATGTTCCACACTAAGCAAATCCATATCATTTCCTGCCACCACAACCTTATAGGAGTTTCCTTCAATATCATTTCTGCAAATAGAGCCATTGCTTTCATAATACCACATCCCAGCCTCATACATCATATTCCCCTCTATATCGTGCACATACCAATCCGTATATTTTGTACTGGTTGATACAGGCTCTCCAAAATTCTTATGAGGACTATAAGATGCATTGATATATTCCTGATCATTTCTAAGAAAGAAATAATGAGATGTCTCCCCATTAGTTCTACTTCTTGTATCCGCCCAAGTAGGATCCACATGATACCACGTTCCATCAATTTTTACCTTTGCCCATCCGTGACTTCCATTTCCCACTGAATCTGCCTCAATTCCCAATTGCCACAAAACACGAATCAGTGCTTCTGCGTATCCGGTGCAACTCCCATATCCCTCTCCCAATGGCCCACCTACTACGTAGGATAAATATGTATTTGTATCATTTTTATAATATGTATGTTCCGCAATATAATCATGTACAATCAATACCTTTTCCAAATCCGTCATTCCAGGATCTATCTTGTCCATAATTTCAGCAATCGATTCTTTCACTCTTTCGTATCTTTCCAAAAATCCAGGATCATTGGCATATAAAAAAATATATTTTACATATCCATTTTCCTTTTCGCTGGACACAAACTGATTAGCAGTTACCCGAATGGGTATTGCTGCTTCCTTCTTGCACAAATCTTCTGAAATTTCCGATATTTCAGCTACAGTGGCTTTATACTTACTCACATCGTGCTTTTGGGTATCTCCTGTCACAATCATCTGATACATTTCATTTCTCAATTCATCCTGCTGTGTTTTTGTAATCGCAGCTTCTGTTTCCACCCCAGGAATCATCTGTAACAACAACGTTCCCATAAGTGCTATACTAATTACTTTTCCTCGTCTTTTTTTTCTTTTCATATTAGCCTTCTCCCTTAATCATCCAGCATATTCTCCGTTCCCTCTTATTGGTACACGGATTGTGCTGTTACTTAACAACTCTCGCTCTTCTTCACGTATACACTGCCCATTGATTTTTCAAAGAAAATCTCTGTCTAATCCTATGGAAGCGTAGAACAAACTCAGAACCTTTCCATGAAACAGATAAATTCTCTACCTTCTTAGCATTGTACCAATATATTACTATTATATTAAATTTCCCCTACAAAATCATCACAAATATTCCAGCAGTTCTGGCTAACCCTGTGAGCTGCTGGAATTCGTATAAAATATCATATTATCATTTTAATCCACTTCGTAGGTAATCTTATTTGATGTATAATACGTAAATTCGTCACTTACTCTGTCATACATCCCAATCATCCCGTTGCAATCTAAAGCTGGAACGTAATCTCTTATCAAGCGACCGCTTCCATCCCAAATTTTTGTACTGTAAATTTTACATTTTCCCGTTCCCAATCTAAGATTTCCTGCATCTTCATAAGTCATGTTCATTCCGTTCACTACTTTCTTTCCATTCAAATAAATTGCTATTCCTTGTTTCCTATATTTGTTGATCTCTCCTACCGGTTTACACGCTCTCCATTCATAGAGCCAGGAATATCCCACGCGAACCGCATCCGCCGCACATTGACATAAATACACATGAGTTCCCTTGTTGCTTCCATATCCAAACACACTCCCTGTTGAAGTTTCCGATGTAAGGGAAAATACGCATTCAATATCATAATCTGCTTCCAGTTCTACTCCCGTATCAAAATATGAATTTTTCCAATCATTTGTCAAAATTTCTACGGATGTTACCGGTGTATATTTGGGGATTGCACTTACCTCTTCGTCAATATCATCTGAAACCGGTTCGTCTGTCGGCACCGGTGTGTTGGTCGCTGTTGGTACCGGTGTGCTCGTTGCCGTTGGTACCGGTGTGCTTGTTGCCGTTGGTACCGGTGTGCTCGTCGCTGTTGGTACCGGTGTGCTCGTCGCTGTTGGTACCGGTGTGCTCGTTGCCGTTGGTACCGGTGTGCTCGTCGCTGTTGGTACCGGTGTGCTCGTCGCTGTTGGTACCGGTGTGCTCGTCGCTGTTGGTACCG
>CACXGE010000024.1 GCA_902767135.1 uncultured Lachnospiraceae bacterium
AGAAAGAGGGATTTGAACCCTCGCGCCGGTTGCCCGACCTACACCCTTAGCAGGGGCGCCTCTTCGGCCTCTTGAGTATTTCTCCTTTTCCGAATTTCTGAGTATTTCAACTCAACAATATTCTTCTGTGCGTCACACGCAAAATTTATTATACGCAAAGTTATTGAATTTGTCAATATTTTTTTTGATTTTTTATTTCTTTTATGTAACAGTTCAGCCAGGACCAGTGAACCGGGTTCACTGGCTCACTTTTTCCCTTTTATTTTGGGGCTTTTGGATGAGCCACGGTACCCGGTTCACTGGCTCCTCCAAAATTTTCAGCCAATCGTTCAATCTACTACCTATTGTTTCTATTCTTCTCTGGCATAATCCTGGATAGCCGTCTCATAAAGATTATTCCCCTCTGAATCAATCACTACAATCACCGGAAAATCTTCCACCTTAAGTTTACGAATTGCTTCTGTACCTAAATCATCATAAGCAATCACCTCAGATTCTTTAATACATTTCGACAATAAAGCTCCAGCTCCACCTACCGCAGCAAAATATACTGCGCCATTTCTCACCACTGCATCTACGA
The DNA here is from genome assembly GCA_902767135.1 of uncultured Lachnospiraceae bacterium. Lineage (GTDB taxonomy): Bacteria > Bacillota > Clostridia > Lachnospirales > Lachnospiraceae > RUG11237. The sequence goes on from CACXGE010000024.1 coordinate 581, forward strand.
CCTCTTTGGAACGCTTTCCTTTCCCAATCATACCTGCCAATCCTAAATCCAGTAAGGATGGTGCATACTTGTCCATACGGCTGGCCGTAGTAGGTCCTGCCGAACCAATAGGACGTCCCTCCCTGGCTGGCGACGGTCCCATATAATAAATCACATTTCCTTCCACATCCAAAGGTAGTGTTTCCTTCTTTTCCAACGCTTCATACATTCTTTTATGTGCAGCATCCCTGGCTGTATAAATAGTTCCGCTGATATACACATAGTCCCCTGCCCGAAAGTCTTTTACATCTGCCTTTGTATAAGGAGCACTTAATCTTCTATCCATGATATCTCCTCCTTTTATAATTCTCTTACAATATGTCTGTTTACATGACAACAGATATTTATCCCCACAGGCAATCCTGCAATATGGGTTGGATAGGTCTCAATATTCACCGTCAGTGCTGTCATTCTCCCCCCAAGACCTCCTGGTCCTATCCCTAGATTATTTATTTTTCCTAATAATTCTTCCTCCAACTCTCTTACATATGGAATCTCCGAACGTTTTGCCATATCTCTTGTGAGAGCATGCTTTGCCATAAGGGCACACTTTTCGAAGGTTCCTCCAATACCTACGCCTACCACCATAGGCGGACACGCATTAGGTCCTGCTTCTTTGACAGCTGTCAAAATAGCATTTTTCACGCCTTCTATGCCATCTGCCGGTTTTAACATAAACACCCTGCTCATATTTTCACTTCCAAAACCTTTGGGTGCCAGGGTAATCTTAATTTTATCTCCAGGCACAATACTGTAATGAATCACTGCCGGTGTATTATCCTTTGTATTCTCACGGATCAATGGGTCAGAAACCACTGATTTTCTCAAATATCCATCTACATACCCTCTTCTCACACCTTCATTGACTGCTTCCTGTAAATCCCCACCTTCTACGTGAACTTCCTGTCCAATCTCCATAAAGATTACCGCCATTCCTGTATCCTGACAGATGGGAATCATATCTTCTCCGGCAATTTTTAAATTATCCTGTAATTGGCATAAAATCTGCTTTCCAAGAGGGGATTCTTCTGTTTCTACCGCGTCCTTCATAGCCTTATCCATATCTTTGGACAGGAAATGATTTACCTCTATACACATATCCTTAATTGTATCTGTAATATCCTGTGTCTTAATTGTACGAACCATAGAACAACCTTCCTTTTAACATTTTTTAAAAATCAAATTTCTTCATATATTTCATATAGTTCACCACCATGAGTGCAATTTTAAAAGTAAGCGCATCGTCAAACACTCTAATATCCAGTCCCGTACTCTTTTGCAGTTTTTCTAATCGGTATACCAGTGTGTTTCTGTGCACAAACAACTGCCTTGAGGTTTCTGACACATTTAAATTATTTTCAAAGAATTTATTGATTGTTGTCAGTGTCTCCTCATCAAAGTTATCTGGCGTTACATCGCTAAACACCTCATTCATAAACATTTCACATAATGGAATTGGTAATTGATAAATCAACCTTCCAATGCCAAGGGAACTATAACCTACCACAATTTTTTCTGAGTAGAATATTTTTCCTACATCCATTGCCATTTTTGCTTCTTTGTATGATTTAGATATCTCTTTTATTTCATGTACTACCGTACCATAAGATACACGTACCTGGGTCATTGCTTCCGTATTCAGCATATCCACCAAAGTATTGGCAATACTGTTCAATTCTTCCTGACTGTCATCATCCTTCAAATCTTTCACCAGAATAATGTTTTTTTCATCTACTGCAGTGACAAAATCTCCTGTCCGGTTAGAAAACATACTCTTTAATGTTTCCATAGCATTACTGTCTTTCTCATACTTGGTTTCTATAATATATACAATTCTGTTTGCCTCAATGGGAATTCTTAGTTTCTTTGCCCGATTATAAATATCTACCAGCAACAGATTATCCAAAATCAAATTCTGAATAAAATTATTCTTATCAAACCGTTCCTTATAGGCAATAATTAAATTTTGCAACTGGCAGACTGCCACCTTGCCAATCATATATACATCTTCGCTGTTTCCCTTGGCGACCAGTATATTCTCTAACTGTCTGTCATCATAAACCTTAAAAAAATGATACCCCTTGATTACCTGACTGTCAGCTGCCGAATCCGCAAACGCCCGAACCTCCTCCGGTTGTAATTCTTCCGTCTCAAAGGTAGTCGCCAGAACGCTCCCCTCTAAATCCATCACGCACAAATCAATTCTAGTAATTCCTCGCAGCTCATCAATATTTGTCTGTATAATCTGGTTTGCTATCACAAATGTCACTCCTTTTTCTTAATCCATAGTTAGTATTGTAGCTCAATTAGGACGCAAAAGCAAATGTTTTGTTTTCTCAAATCGCGAAAAAGGTAACAGTTTAGCCTTTGGCTAAACCGTTACCGAAAAAGGAACAACCCCGAAGGGCTGTTCCTCTCATTAACTTATTATTCAGACTAGTTGACAATAGTCTTTTCTGTTTCTTTGTCAAATACGTGGATTTTTTCCACATCCATAGCAAACTTAACCTTGTCGCCTGTTCTTACAGTTGTACGCGGGTCAACTCTTGCTGTCATAGGGAAGTCACCTAAATCAAAGTAAAGGTATACTTCTGCACCTAATAATTCATATACCTTGATTGTAGACTCAATCACTGCATTTGGATGAGTTTCAATCATTACCTGTGAATCATATAAATCTTCTGGACGAATACCAAGAACTACTGTTCTTCCAGCATATCCTCCATCAATTAAAGCCTTAGCTTTAGAAGCCGGAAGTTCAATGTTGTATCCAGCTGTCTGTAAAGATACCTTATTTCCATCTACCACACACTTTGCATCTAAGAAGTTCATCTGTGGGCTTCCCATAAATCCTGCAACAAAAAGATTTGCTGGTTTTTCATATAAGTTCTGAGGTGTATCTACCTGCTGAACCACTCCACCCTTCATAACTACGATTCTTGTACCAAGAGTCATAGCTTCTGTCTGGTCATGTGTTACGTAAATGATGGTACTTCCTAATCTCTGATGTAATTTAGCAATCTCAATACGCATCTGTACTCTCAGCTTAGCATCCAGGTTTGATAAAGGTTCGTCCATAAGGAATACCTTTGGGTTACGAACGATAGCACGTCCCATAGCAACACGCTGTCTCTGTCCACCGGATAAAGCCTTTGGCTTACGGTCTAATAATTTCTCAAGGTCAAGAATCTTAGCAGCTTCTTTTACCATCTTATCGATCTGATCCTTTGGTACTTTACGAATCTTAAGACCAAACGCCATATTGTCATAAACTGTCATATGTGGGTATAAAGCATAGTTCTGGAATACCATCGCAATATCTCTATCCTTTGGTTCTACATCGTTTACAAGCTTATCCCCAATTTTTAATTCACCAGAGCTGATGTCTTCCAAACCTGCAATCATACGAAGTGTGGTAGACTTTCCACATCCTGATGGTCCTACGAAAATGATAAATTCCTTATCTTCAATCTCTAAGTTAAAATCTTTTACTGCTTCAAATCCGTTTGGATATACTTTGCAAATATTCTTACATGATACACTTGCCATTTTTTATTCCTCCTAATTTTTATATCTTTTTATATCTATGTAACCACTTCTTTTATTCACAGTTACAATTTTCACTTAGATAAGTATAAACGATAATACCAATTTGGGAAATACCACATTTACACAAAGATTCTCTCTGTACTTTGGTTACAATGATAAACTCCCGTCATTCTAACTAAGAACTAACGGGAGTATCTATACATTTTGACGAAAGGTTTTCGTCTTAATTTTTTGTTTTTTTCAACGATTCCTTACCGTATCTTTTCAGTGTTTCTGAACAGATATGGCGTTCTCATCTTCCGCATAAAAGGCAAACTGGTCTCTGCCCCGCTGCTTTGCCTTATACACTGCACTGTCTGCCGCCCTGTAAAGACTTTCATACTCATCTCCATCTTCCGGATACATGGCGCCACCTATACTTGCAGTCACATGGCTTTTCACATATTCTCCCGGATGAAGAGAATGGAAAAAATCTATCAGTCTCTGGGCTTCTCTTTGCGCCACTTCCCTGTCTGGTATGTTTTTCAGAAAGACTACAAACTCATCTCCACCTACACGGCCTATAATATCTGTCGCACGAAACTCTGAGCCAATTTCCCTTCCAATCATTGACAATACTTCATCTCCGTGAGTATGCCCCTTGGTATCATTTATCTCTTTAAAATGGTCCACATCAATAATAAAAAACAGATTGTTTTGATCTTTCCCTTCCGTTTCAAGGTAATTTCGTATATACTTTTCCGTAGCCATTTTGTTGTACAGTGTAGTCAAGCCATCAAGTTCCGCTTTCTCTTCCAATTCCTTGCTCCTGTTTTTCACGTTCAAGTTGACAACCATGTCATTGATTACAATAACAATACAAAATACCAAAAAGCCCAAGGCAATCAATTTCATAATCTGGTAGAGATTTTTATAAATATTTTCGTAATTATAATACGCATATGACTTATCGTATAGTACTACCACATAGGAATCCAGACCTTTCACCGGAGCATAACACACATAGAGTTCTTTGTCATTTAAAGAACAGGTAGTGGAATCGGTCCGCTTGGTCTGGATGTCATTTTTGAATGCCAGATAATCATTTCCGTATGAAAATTTTGCAGGTTCTAAATACTCCATAATATTTTCTATTCCATCTAATGTATCCGCCTTCCCCGCATAGTAATCCAATACATTTCCATCCTTATCCGTCAAAAAGCAATGACCCTCGCCAATGGCAAGTCCATAAGCAACTTCATTAGAAAACAATGATGTCTTAACAGAGATGAAAACCGCTCCTACAACCTTGTTATTTCCGTCCCTGATAGGAGTCCCCATATAAACTACATTATCTTTGTTCTTCTGTATCTTTAATTCCTGAAATTCTTTCCCTGACTGATATATTCTTTCTATCACTTCATTGTCACTGAAATCTTTCTTATCTCCCTGATACCCTATTCCCTGATAATTCATGTCTACAAGATAGGCATCTTGTATGTATGCCACCTGTCCCAACTCTTTTATTACTTCCTGATTTTTCCCGTTTTCTAAATTCTTAGTGTCGGGAATGGATTTGGCAACTATATTTATTATGTCCATGTATTCGCTGATTCTGGTTTCAAAACGATTGCCACAGGCCTCCACTACGTCTTTTATTCGACTGTCTTCCCGTTTTCCTACATCAATTGCCAATTCGCTGCCGGAAACAAAACAAATCATTTCTGTGCCAAACAACATTAAAAGACAATAAATAATAATACGCACCGTATTATTTTTTAACTTTTTTTTCAACCATTTTCGAAATTTTTTATTCTTCTGCATCTAAATCACCCCTCATTCTTCTCCCAAATATGGCTTCAGCGCTTTCATCATAATCCATGACTTGGCATAGACAAACAGGGAAGCCCCAAAAAGTATCCCCAGGGGAAGGTAGGTTGCTATATTTTCCAAAACGTAAATATTCGCATAAATTTGGCATCCCAAAACTACTGTAAGCCCTATGGTATATGGTAAATGTCTCATACTCATAAAAAAAGCATTTTTTATATACTGGCTTTTCGTATTTTCAAATTTCGCCATCAGCGGAAATAGATAAAGATACATAAAAACACACACCATTAAGACCAATAATACCAGTACTAACATAGGATATTTCCACTGACTATCCCAGCGGCTGAAAATATAAAAATCTCCTGCCAACACCCCAAAAATTACCATAACTCCCAACCAGAGAATGGTAGAATTCTTAAAATTCTGTTTAAATTCTTTGAAAAATCCTTTGATAATATAACTCTCCTCATCCCGAACCATTTTCATACAAATAGAATAGAGAGCTGTGGTGGAAGCCCCCATAGTAACCACTGGTATACTACATACCAGCCAGAGCACATTTAATATAGCTAAATCAGCCACACGGGAAAGTGCACGCATCACACTTCCTTCCGGATTAAATAATTCTCCCATAAAAATTCTCCCTTATATTTATATCCAATGCATATCTGTTCCTTTTTTCTAAACAGATACTTAATTCTATCCTATATGAATTGTTCTGAATTTGCAAGCTGTAACTATTTCTCCTCCCCTTTTGCCATAGGCAGAGTTACCGTTGCCCGGAACAAATCCCCATCAACAAAAATTTCAAACTTGCCATCCTGAAGTTCTGTAAGATTTTTGGCAATAGATAATCCCAATCCGCTTCCCTCTGTGCTTCTGGAAACATCTCCACGAATAAATCTCTCTGTCAGTTGATTTGCATCAAAATTCAATTGGCTTTCGGAAATATTTTTTATGGAAAAACATCCACTATTTTCATCCACCGTCAAATCCGCATATACCCTGGTACCAGCAAGTGCATATTTTGCCACATTATTATACAGATTTTCAATAATTCTCCAGACACGCCGACCATCTGCCATAACATAAACCGGTTCTTTTGGCATATTCAAAATCAAACTCAGGTCCTTTGCATCAAATTTTTCATCAAATTCTCCCGCTGTCTGATACACCAATTCCACTAAATTTATTTTTTGAATCTGTAATGTTATATTTCCTGAGCTGATTTTTGATGCCTCCACCAAATCTTCTGTCAAGTGTTTCAATCTCTGAGACTTGTTTTCCAATACCTTAATATACTCATTCACTCTCTCATTATCAATCTGTTCTCTCTTAATCAAACCAACATAATTGATGATAGAAGTCAATGGTGTTTTTATGTCATGGGAGACATTGGTAATCAAATCCGTCTTCATTCTTTCATTTTTTGTACTTTCCATCACTGCAGATTTTAATCCATTACTAATGTTGTTTATGGAATTGGCTATGGTTTTATTATCCTGATGGATATGCTCTGTGCTTATCTTATAATCCAGGTTTCCTGATACAATCTCTTCTAATCCTGTTATGATTTTCTCCCTTTCTACCGTGTCACGAATCAGATAATATCCAAAAATTAAGCTAAAGCCTACCAACACAGACAGAGAAAGCCACAACTCACCGGATAAGAAGCCCCAGATTTGAGTGGCTATGATTACCATCAGATATCCACTAAAAGTCAGAACCATCCGGGTGGAACTTTTTCTCCCTTGAAAGATCTGTGAAATGATATAAAACACAGAATATGTAATACTGTTCTTCCAAATCTGTCCTGTTTTGATCCTTCTCACCAGCGACAAATACCCTGCCATAAATGTTAAATCCACAATAATTGCACAGACAAACACCACCAGATTGTTCCATAAGCCAAATTCATATTCTATCCTTGTGCTATTGAACACAAAAGCTTCCAATATGACGATAGAACCCATCAGCAATGCTGCTATTTCTGTTTTTATTTTGTCAAATCCGAACAGGAATACCTCTCCATCTTCCTCTTTTTTTCCTGCCAAAAAAGTGATGTCCAAAAACAAGATAAAAGAAATCAGTCCAAATGCAAAAGCACCAAAACATGCCATCCGATACCAAGGTTGAATTCTTTCATATCCCAGTTTTTCTTTGTAAAATTCATCATGAATGGCAAACTCTGTATTTACTGTCGCTGCAACATAGTAATTTCCCTTCAACACATTATTGTAGCTTTTCATAATTTCCACAAAATTACCGTTTTCCAGATTCATACTGGTATCATAACCCATAGTAACCGAATTCATAAAAAAATAGGTGCCATAATTTTTTAATTCTTTCTCTAACACATCCGAGCGAAACACCGGATTAGTTAAATCCACCTGCTTTTTTAAGCCCGGGTCATTGCTGTAAACAACCTCATCTTCAAAATCTACCACAAGATAATATAAATTAGAATTTCCCTCGTGAAATTCACTTTCTAAAGTCTTGTATCTTTCATAATCAGAAGCCAGCTTAGTGATTGCCGCCTCCAAGTACCCATAAAATTTTTGCCTTTCATCATCCCCATGGATTCTGTCTACCAGACTTACACCGTCTACCGGAAGGTAATACTCATCTAAATATTTTAAGGTAACTGTATTTTCATCTTCCTGTTGGGAGATCACTGATGTTTGCTCCGATATCACTATTTCTTCCGAATTTTGTGTGACCGTATCCTCTAATATGTTGGTGTAATCTGAATTTTCTATCACCTGTGGAGAAGACTCAATCACACCCCTGCCATAATTTGTTTTGGTATAACCATCAACTTTCAGGTTTTCATAGTTCATACCTTCTTTTCCCCATTTTATCAGATCTTCCAACAAATAATATATGGTATCATCTTCCTTTTCCGAATCCATTTTCGCATGAGCTGATACCATATTCCTCTTTACATAATTCTCCACATCAATCATTTTGTCAGGATGGTATTCCCCTTCGCTCTCAAAAATTGCACACAAGCGAATATACTCAGCCAAATCATATAGCTTATTTTCCACCAATTCTCCATAATATGCGGATTGTTCAAAGGTTTTCCCTTCCAACATATCATTCGTTCCAGATGCAACACCATTGTAACTTAAACACACACTAACCCCTAACAGACAGATTGCTGTAGCAATACTTTGAATCACAAACACGAATACTCTTACGCTTTTTTTATATCTGATATGTTGCATTTCTACCCTTTACACCTTTCTGCTATGGATTTTTGCCTTTTAATGATTGTAAACTACTTTTCAAAACAACTGAACAGTTACATTTTTTCTATTTTGTAACCAATTCCCCAAACCACCTTTAAATATTTTGGCTCTTTGGGATTTATTTCTATCTTTTCTCTGATGTGTCTGATATGTACCGCTACCGTATTATCAGCTCCCACCGCATCCTCATTCCATATATTTTCATAAATCTGATCCGTAGAATACACCTTTCCCTGATTTTTCACAAGAAACAATAAAATATTGTATTCAATAGGGGTCATTTTCACTGGATTTCCTTCTACAATAACTTCCTTTAGGTCATCATTGATAAACAGGTCCCCTGTACTATATATATTGTTGTCATCCTCTGAAGGCATATTTCCAAATTCCGTATATCTTCGTAGCTGGGATTTCACTCTTGCCACCAGTTCCAATGGATTAAATGGTTTTGCCAGATAATCATCGGCCCCAATATTTAACCCTAAAATTTTATCTGAATCCTCTGTCTTTGCAGATAACATAATAATTGGAATGCTACTCTTCTCACGTATCTGCATGGTAGCGTGAATCCCATCTAAGTTTGGCATCATGATATCCATAATCAACAAATGCACCTGATTCTCTTCTAACATATCTATTGCCTGCTGTCCATCATAAGCTTTTAAGATATGATACCCTTCCTGCATCAAATAAATTTCTATGGCATCTACAATTTCCTTATCATCATCACACACTAAAATATTTAACATTTTGATTCCCTTTCATCTATATATTATATATGAATTATCTAACGCCTTATTATACTTATTATTTTTTAATTCCAACTGTATAAAATCTTAATTTTTCTTAAAAAAATCCGTACAGGATTGCCCATACGGATTTTATAATTCTTTTTTTGCCTTTGCATAACAGACATGAATAATATCACGTCTCGTTATAATACCAATAAATATATTGTGATCATCCACCACCGGAACAAAATTTTGTTCCAAAGAAATCTTAATTAAATCCGCCATATCCGCACTACCACATACTGGTCTGACTTTACGCTTTATAGGTACACTTCCCACTGTAATCTGTTCAATACAATCATAATTTAACTCTTTTTTGTCCCGCACAAGCCGTAAGATATCACCCTCGGTTAATGTTCCAATGTAATGCCCCTGACGATCTATCATGGGAATGGCTGTATATCCCTGACTATCTAAAATCTCCATCATTTTCTGAACTTTATCATCCTGGTACATATAAGTAATTTCACTTTTTGGTGTCAAAAAAAACAGTACGTTCATGGCACTCTCCTTCTTTTGATTCGCTTTATACTATTTCCCCAAATGGTATCTAACCTTCGCATATTACACCTAACCAATCTGTTATAGTATACTACCACGCAGGAAAACAGTCAACAAAAAACTCCCCGTTTCCAAAGTCCCGGGGAGCTTCTTGTCACTGTTCACAAAATCCTATGTCCAGCTACATTTTTATGATTTTTTGAATTCTATTTTTTAATAAGAATCTTCTTGGTAGCACTGTACTTACCGTAAACTTTCTGACCTGTAGAGTCTACCTTGTATGCTCTTGCCTTAACGTAGTAAGTCTTACCTTTCTTCAATTTCTTTAAGGTCGCCTTATTCTTAGTAACATTTAGAGTCTTTTTACTCTTGAAAGTCTTAGATGTAGAGTATTCCACTGCATACCCCTTGGCTCCTGTTACCTTCTTTAATGTTACCGCTGCCTGCTTACTCTTAGAATTTTTAACCGTCTGAACCGTTGCTCTTGCTACCTTTACTTTGGTCCATTTGGCTGTTACTGTCACAGTCTTCTTTGTAGAAGCCTTAATAGTTGTTACCTTCTTACCATCTACATACCAACCAGCAAATGTGTATCCCTTTCTTGTTGGATTGGACAACTTCACATCCTTGGTAGAATATGTATTTGGGTTTGCCTTATTGTTTGTTCCACCAGCCAGACTATACTTGATTGTATAAATCTTTGTTGGTGCTTTTGTTGGTACCACTGTTGGCTTCTTGGTTGGTGCCACTGTTGGGTTTGCTACTACCTTCACATCAAAGGATGATTCAAACATATCTTCCCCATTGCCGTAGTATACGTCAATAGTATAAGTACCTGCCTTGGATGAGTCAAAAGTACGAGCATTTACCTTACATTTGCTTACTGGAATTGCAACCTTTGCCTTTCCGTAAATACCAACAACGGAAAGGTTATCAAGATTTAAATTTTCACCAATCTTGTATGTTGTCTTGGTAGGTGCTACCACCTGGATTCCTGTCAGTTTGGCACTGTCTCCCTTTCCAAGAATTGCTGTTCCACCATTTTTCATTGCTGGAACTGTGATTTCTACTGTATTGTCAACAACAGCATATGTCTTGTTTCCATATACATCTGTCATGGTTTCAACAAGTTCCGAAGTCTCTCCAGTTACTGCCTGGATTCCATCCACCTTAAAGCTAATCTTCTGTGCCTTATCTGTGGTATTTAATGCAACATATACTGCATTAGCGCCTTCGCCTCTCTTAAATACCAGATATCCATCTTCATTGCTTCCGGCAATCTTTGTACGTGTTCCTGTTGCCAATACTTCAGAGTACATTTCTCTTGCTGCCAACAATTTCTTGTAATGAGCAAGCATATCCTTCTGGTCATCTGTTAAATTGTCAAATACCATGTCATAACGGTTATTGTTCTGTTCACCAAATGCATTTGGACCGGACAATCCAATTTCTTCACCGTAGTAAATTACCGGAATACCCTTTGCTGTCATCTGTAGAGAAGCGGCTAATTTACCCTTAGCCAAATTTCCGCCCTGACCGTATACAAATCCATCTTCATCGTGGCTGCTTAAGAACTGTCCCATGGTTACACTGCTGGAAAGTGCTGTGTTACGTTTTTCTAAGTTTGCCTCTGCACCATCCACATCACCATTTACCAGCTTACCTGCAACTGTCTTAAACTCAAAATCAAGTTCTGCGTCCATTTCACCGTTGCCAAGATAATCACCTGTGTTATTATAGCTTGCTCCGTAGAATTCACCAATCATCTTAAATGCAGGATTTACTTCTGCTAAAGCAGTCTTTAATTCTGACCAGGTTTCATGTTCTACATGTTTTACTGTATCAACTCTAAAGTAGTCAATGCTGTTTCCATTTGCAGTTGTATGACTTGCCCATGCTGTCTGCCATGCAATCAACTGATTGCGAACTTCTGGAACTTCTGTCTTAAAGTCTGGGAGGTCTGAATTGTAACCACCATGGATAAAGTCTGTACCAACTTCATCTCCTTCACGTAACATTCCCTTGAAGTTTGTCAACTGTGTTTTATTTTTGTCATCATATCCGGAATGGTTTACTACAATATCAACCATTACCTTAATTCCATGCTTGTGAGCTTCGTCTAATAATTCGTCTAAATCTGCAGTAGTACCTAAATGTTCATCAAGCTTAGTGAAATCCTTTGCCCAATATCCATGGTAACCTGTCTGCATTAAGTCTTCGTTTACAATCTGGTCAACATTATCCACGATTGGTGTAATCCAGATAGTGTTGATTCCTAATTCCTGTAAGTAGGAAAGTTTCTGTGTAATACCCTTTAAGTCTCCACCGTGGTAAGCCTCGATTTTATCTTTATTGTATCCTGTTGCCAAGGTTCCGTTATTGGAAGCATCTCCATCGTTGAAACGGTCTGTCACAATAAAGTAAACTCTTGATTCATCCCAGGACTTATCTTCTGCTTCTCTCTCTACCACCTTCACAGGAATGCTTGTCTGAATATGATTTCCATACATATCTGTCAAGGTTACCTTAACATCATAAGTTCCCTGTGCCACACTTCTGTCGATGTATAACACACCCTTGTTGGTCACTGTGCTGAACTTTACATTTGTGCTGTTTAATGCACTTAAATCCACATCAATATCTGACAATTCAATTTCTTTTCCCTCTGCATTTAATAGTTCAAAGCGAACTGCCGGATTCTGATCATAATTTGCTACGATTGCACCTTCTTGTATACTGTAAAGATTGTTTGTGCATTCATAATTTACCTTAGCACCTTCTGCGCTTTCATAATGCAACTTACCAGATTCATTATACTGGTCATCTACTTTTTTTCCGTCTACCAGGAAGTAATACTCGTAATCTCCAGTTGGAATATTCTGATATGCATAGGTAAATAATTCATCCTTTTCACTATATTTCATCTCATACGGTGTATTGTTGATAACAACCTTTACTTCCTCGATGGTATTCATAGTTCCATCGTGGAATTTCTGATCATCACGATATCTAAAGATAATACCATCATCGTAACCAGTGATACCGGAAGCACAGATGTATGGTTTCTCTACTCCATCTCCACCTTTTAACTTGGTGTATCTTTCTCCCTGGTTTACGTAGATTGTTCTGTCAGTAAATTCTCTGTCTCCGTCACCCCATGCGCCGTAAAGACGAAGGATGTATCCGAAGCTTTCAATGTTGTTGTCTAATGTTACATATGCTGCATACTTGGCATTTTCTTCTGTTCCAATATTCTTAAAGTGGAAGCTTGAGCCTGTAGCTGCATTGTTCCAGGTGTAAACATCTGCTTTATCCATCTGAGCATGAAGTCCTTCCCCTTCGGTTGGAACATATTCATAGATTACTGCATTTTCTGTGTAGTAGAACTGAGATGTAGAAGACTTAGCTTCCTTATTTGCTGTATACTCTAACTTAACGGTAAAATATCCTGTCTTTGCTGCATCTGTTACCGTAAGCACACCATCCTTGGTAATGCTCATTCCCTCTACAGGCTCTGCCATAGAGAACTTAACACTACCTTCGTCTGCTGTCTTGGCATCTCCAAGTACCTTTACTCCAAGTGTATAAACACCTGCGCCTGCAATATTGTCTCCTGCAACAACAACACCTGGCACAGTAACCACTGAGTTATCATCGCCATCCGGATTTCTCTTATCCTTTAACCATGTAGCATTGTTTGCCTTAAATTTGTACTCATACTGTCCTGCTGGCATATTCTTGATAGTAATGGTATAGTTTCCATCCTTATTCTTTGCCATATCAAGACCTGTATCCCAATTTGCATCAATTTCCTTACCGTTTTCATCTACATAGGTAACCCCGGTAAGTCCCATTAATTTTACGCTCTCTGTCTTTTCAACTGTCTTTGCGTAGTCCTTTGCATAATATGTAAATGTTACATCGCCAGTTTCAGAATTTACCTGTGGTTCTAATGTTCCAAAAGTAAATGCTGAGTTTCCATCCTTTGTTTCTGGATTCGCAGGGTCAGTTACCCATGCACCATCTGCAACATACTTATACTGATAAGACCCAAATGACAAATCTAAAGTAACGGAGAACAATCCTGTCTCCTCATCCTTCTTCATTTTTACTGCCTCAGCTGCCCAACTGGTCATGCTTCCTGCAAGAAGAACTTCTTTGGCATCTGGTGCCCAGTAGTTGAAAGTAACCTTTCCATTTTCTTCATCCAGAACGGGAGAAGTAAATTCTGGTTTCTTAATCTCTTTCTTTACTACAATTTCATTTCCTGCTTCTGTAAAGTTGTATGCATCTTTGGTAGCTTCTTCATCACCAATTTTTACAAGGTATTCATAAGTACCTGCTTCTTTCAAAGTTGCCACATACAAATTGTCATATCCTTCTGCTTTTTCAAACTTCACTTCTTTGTAAGTTTTTTCCTCTTTTGTTTTATATAATACCTTTGCATCTAAACTTTCTTCTGTAGATGGAAGATATACATAGCTTTCCCCATTTCCAACAATTGGATTAGATACAATAACCGGATTTCCTCCGTTTGCCTTTCTTGTTCCATTTAATGGGTCACCTTCCCAAGTTTCCTTACTACCTGACACCATACCATAGTCATAGATTCCAGGTTCCGGCACTTTCATGCTGTAGGTAAATCCAAAGCTTGTCTTTTCCATAGGAACTGTCATTGACCAAGCTTCAATCATAGAGCCCTTAATACCTGCGACTGATGCCTTTGTTACAAGATTAAATGTAACCTTTCCATCAGCGTATACCGGACTCTTTACCTCTTCTATTGGTTCTTCCGGCGATACTGGATTTTCTGGTGATACCGGTTCTGATGGAGACACCTCTGATGCCTCTGCGACTACGACAAGCTGCTTCTTTGTATCTTCTGGGTCCATAGTAATGGTCACCTTACTTGTTGTCTTTAATTCAAGCACATAGTTTCCACCTGCTCCGGTCCCCCCCCACGCATACTTCCATGCGAAGTTATCCGGATCCTGAAGTACTTTAAATTCCTGCTTGCCTGGTTCTACATTTTCCATAGTTATACTATAGGTACCATCTTCATTCTTGCTCAGTTTTGCATCATTATCTGATTTTGCATTCCAGCCAATTGGAGAGATGGTTCCAACCAAGTAATACTCTTCTTTTGCCGCAATTTCTGCTAAAGCAAGTTTATTCTTTCCCTCTGCATCTGTATACCACGCATAGGCTTCCTTATCGCCTTTTAGATAGTAATAAGATACATTTTCTGCTGTTTCATTGAATTTCTTCAATAATGCTGCATCATCGAATTTCAATTCAGCTGCAGTTTCTGCATTTACAAACTGAAATCCAGTCCAGTTAGGGTTGGTTACATTTACGTAATATAACCCTGACGTCTCATCCTTATATAATTTTGTTTTCTCCTGTCCCCATGCTGTAATTGTTGCGGTTCCATTACCATCAATCACTGCATTGTTGTTCCATACATGAACTACTGGTGTGGTCCAATCACTAGGCTTTTCTACATAAAGCTTTAATGTTGGAGCTTCTGCAGCTTTCGCCACAATAGAATAGTTACTCGGCACCAAGCCAAGTATCATAGCCATTACAAGTAGCCATGCAATTACTTTTCTAGAAACTTCATCTCTTAACAGAGAATAACGTGTTTCATTCATAATTTTTCTTCCTCTCTTTCTTTGTTTGTTCTTCGTAATAATTTTGTAATATTTGTGCAACACTTTGTAAAATTTGCACGATACATTTTACTACGACTTTTACTAGTATAATGCATTTTGTCTATTTTTTTCAAGGTAAAACTCTTGTTTTAAAGCACTTCCTATATCTTGCACAATTTTTTATTCATATTTTGTACACAATTATTTTGTATATTGGATTTTAATCTAGTTTTCTTGGTAAATTATACAAAAAACGGAATACTTTTTCGGCATTCCGTTTTTCTACTATCTACCCTTTTATTTTTTTTACCTAAAACCAGTCTCTACTGTTGCTGCAACTTCTCTTCCTTCTTTTTCTGGCGTAATTCTCGAAAAAAACTGCTTAACATCTCACTGCACTGCTCCTGCATTACGCCCTGTACCGTCTCAATCTGATGATTAAAGCGTTCCATATGAAACATATCCAAAATGGAACCTGCACATCCTGCTTTGGGATTCATACTTCCAATCACCACTTTTGAAATTCGCGACTGCACCAGAGCTCCTGCACACATCTGACAAGGTTCCAGGGTCACATACATGGTACACCCTTCCAGTCTCCAATCTCCCATCACTTTACTAGCCCTTTTTATGGCTGTTATCTCTGCATGAGCCAGCGTATTTTTGTCCGTGTTTCTTCTATTATAGCCTCTGGCAATAATTTTTCCCTCATACACAATCACACATCCAATGGGCACTTCCCACAAGCGGTACGCTTTTCTTGCCTGTTTGATTGCCTCCCTCATATACTGTTCATCTTCTGTCATCTTACTCATCCTCTTTTCTTCTATTCTTACCTGATATCTGTGCACAGTAACAAAATATTTTCCTTTGGTTACACTAATTTTTGCCGATTTGACTTTCTTCACTACCCTATGTTACGATTTCTACAGTTTCTGTTGCATACACTATTTTATTTTCCAACTTAAGGAGAAGAATTATGATAATTTCAGGTTTACAAAAAACAACACTGTTGGATTATCCCAATCGGGTTGCTGCCACCATATTTTTAGGCGGCTGTAATATGCGCTGCCCATTTTGCCAAAATTATTCTCTCTTAGAACACCCCTGCTGCAATTTTAAACCGGAGGAGATTCTTGCCTTCTTAGAAAAACGAAAAGAAATCTTGGATGGAGTGTGCATCAGTGGCGGGGAACCTACCTTACACCAAGAACTCCCCGAATTTTTATCCCAAATCAAACACTTAGGATATGACATAAAACTGGATTCTAATGGCTCTAAACCCCAGGTTTTACAATCTCTAATAGAACAAAGACTGGTTGACTATGTTGCTATGGATGTGAAGGGTCCCTTAACCTCCTACTCCCGCTTCTGCGGTGGGGATTTTGCCGATACCGAGGCGGTTTTCCACTCCATTAACTTATTAAAATCTAATCGGATACCCTATGAATTTCGCACTACCGTGGCAAAAGGATTACATTCCAGGGAAGATATTTTGGCTCTTGGCAACCTGTTAGAACACAGCCAGACTTTATACTTACAGAATTTTATCCCCTCCAATGATGTGCCCGACAAAACACTGCAAAGCTTTACTTTAGAGGAATTAGCCCAGATGAAAGAACTTTTGCACCCCTTTATTTTTCATGTCCACATACGGGGGGAGTAAACCTAACGTCATGTTTTTCTCACTCCCCCGTTGAAATTTCCAGTTAGATTACAGACAGACTTCCCTTACATAATAGCCAAATTCCCCCTGTCTTAAAGGGGCTTTTCTCGCCATAACAAACTCTGTAAATCCAAACATCCCTGCAATCATCTTTTCTCTTGGATGGTACATTCCCGGCACACCCAGATACACTTTTTCATTGTCCAGATTTTTATATAAAATAATATAACGGTAACTACAATATCCATGAAGCAAAAAGCTGTTATTGGATAATCCCCAGCATTCTTGCGGCAATCTTTCCATGTCCCTTGGCTCTATTCGAATGACCTCCACCCTTCCACTGCATTCAAAGGGGTGTATATTTTTATAGTTGCATAACCAGTCTTTCCAGGTGTGTTTTTCACAATGTTCTTCCCATTTTTTACAGTTATCCACATCCTTGGGACTTTCTCCACCTAAAACACATTGCGCCTGCAAATCTTCCTGGGGTTCCGGGTCTTGTAATATCACTTCTTCTTTTCGTGCATCATCCTGAAATTCTATATCCGTGACCTGTTTTATCTCTATGATATTAGACATATTGGATATGTTAGCTTTGTTGTTGGATGTAACCTGCTGATATTCTTTATTCTGCAGTTTTATATCCTCTGTTTCCTTCTCCTCCATCGGTAGATTCTGTGGCGCCATCGATGCAAGCTCTGTCTCCTCTTCTTTAACCATATGTTCCGATTCATTAACTTCGGTGTTTTTCCTGTTATTCTCCTCTTTATCTTCCTCCTTTTGTATTTGAGGTGATGTATTCCCGCCCTCTCTCCTTATTCCCTCCACAAACTCTAAGTATTGCATCTGTACATTATTCCATGCACTAGCCATATACACACTCTGGTTTTCTTTTATTTTTATGTAAATTCCACAGATCTCTTCCAAGGTTACCTGCTCCCCCATAATAGCATTCCTCCTGGTAGTTATATTTAATTCACCTAAGCCTCCATTTAATGCCATTTCCCCCAGACAGATTCCCTGAAGATACTTTCCACTCTCCACACAGACATACACCTTACAGTTGCCCGTAGGCAATAATTGCATCCCCTTTATGGAAACCTGCATCCTTAATTCTTCCTCTCTGGCCTCCATTTTTGCAAAACCTGTGTTTTTCATTTTTACTGTACCCTGGTAACAGTATATATAGCTCATAAATTTTCGAAATTCAGACATAAAAAACCACCTCTTTCTTCTCTCTACGAAGAATATATGAGGCGATTTTTCTTTTCATTCCCATTAACCTAATAAATGTTACTGTACACACTCTGCGTGCACCGTAACTAACAAATCACTTAACTTTGCAAATTGTTCTAATGTCAATGCCTCCCCTCGGATGGTAGGGGATAATTCCATTTTCTCTAAAGCCTGTGCTACTTCCTCCTTTGAAAAAGATAAATCCGATGCATTATTTAATCCATTGGTTAAAGTCTTTCTTCTTTGATTGAAGGATGCTCGAATCAAACGAAACATGAGCTTTTCATCTTTTACCAGAACTGGAGGTTTTTCGTGTCTGGTAAGACGGATCACCGCTGAGCCCACATTAGGTCTGGGCATAAAACAGTTTGGGGGTACATTTGCCACAATCTCCGGTTTTGCATAATACTGTACTGCCAAAGATAATGCACCGTAATCCTTGGTTCCCGGTCCCACCTGCATTCTGTCTGCCACTTCCTTCTGAACCATAACAGTGATGCTACTGATTGGTACATGGCTCTCAAACAGCCCCATGATAATTGGAGTAGTGATGTAATACGGAAGATTGGCCACCACCTTAATGGGTTGTCCATTGTTTTCCTCTAATGCTAATTTGTTGATATCCACCTTTAAAATATCTTCATTGATAACCCGTACATTGTCATAATCTTTTAAGGTGTCTTCCAATATAGGTATCAAAGCCTTGTCAATTTCTACTGCAACCACTTTTCTGGCGTGTTCTGCCAGATATTGGGTCATGGTTCCAATTCCCGGTCCAATTTCCAGCACAAAATCCTCTTTGGTGACATCCGCAGAAGAAATAATCTTTTCCAGCACATGAGTATCAATCAGAAAATTCTGACCAAATTTCTTCTGAAAACTAAAATTATATTTTTGCAATACCGCTATGGTATTTTGTGGTATTCCTAATGTTGCCATATACTCTCCTTTTTTCTAAACTGTTATAGGCGTTTAACAAACGCCCCAACCCATTGATTTTACTGGGTTTTCTTATATATTTTATATAAATTTTCTCTCCACAAGTGGTAT
>CACXGE010000025.1 GCA_902767135.1 uncultured Lachnospiraceae bacterium
AACTAAATGAGATTTGATATCTCCATTTAACCAAAAAATGTCCTGTCTTATATTTGTTGCATTCTGTGTTGAGAAAATATGCACATGGTCTTCCTTTGTCATACTTTCAATATTCGCAATGCCATCATTATGAACATTTTCAAAATCAATCAAATAAAAAGTTTCCATTTATCTATTCACATCCTTTTCAAGGCAAAATTTTTCCAAAATATATTATACAATCTTATTTTCGTTTTTTCTATAGCAAAATAACGCCCCAGCCATCAAAAGCCGGAGCGTTCTCTATCTTCTATATCAAATTGTTTTTAACATCTTCTGCGACATCGGTTTCTCATTCTTCTTCTCTATCTCATCCTGTGCCTTCCGGAATTCCTCCATCCTCTTCAATTCTTCCTCAGCATCATCAAATCCGATATGCGTGTATGCATTCATCGTCACGCTGATATCCGAATGTCCCATGAGGTACTGCAGCGTCTTTGGATTCATTCCTGGTGCTAATATAGCAGATGTTCTGCATAATTCTTACCATCACGCTCAATTTTCTCTAAAAATTCAATGAATGAATTATCGAGCATTGCAATGCTGGTTTCACCATTGTAAGTTTTATACACATAGGATTCCATGGTCACGCTATAATCCCCAATTGACTGTAAAAATGAAATTTATTGTGGAAAAGTCGTTACAAAGAGGCTGAAAAATTTCGGCACTTTTTTCTATTATTTTTTACAAGTTCAATTTTGAAGGCTGAACTGTTACTTTCAAAGCTGGATGCAGGAATAATATCATTGCTGAATTTCAAAAAATAGGTTATACTATCCTTATAATTTTTAACTATTTTAAATTATTGAGGAGGAGAAAAATGGCTTACGAATTATTAGTCTTGGACATAGACGGAACATTGACAAATTCCAAAAAGGAAATTACACCCAAAACCTTACAGGCTATTATGGAAGCTCAGGAAGAGGGAATCAAAGTAGTAATCGCTTCCGGGCGCCCTACTGCTGGAATCAGGAAAATTGCCAGGCAGATTAAGTTAGACCAGTACGGAGGATACGTGCTGTCCTTTAACGGTGGTAAAATCACCAATTTTCAGACGGGAGAAGTCATCTACAACGAAACGCTTCCCACGGAAATGATTCCTTCCATATACGAGGAAGCAATTGAACATAAGGTAGGAATTATTACCTATGAAGGTGATGAGGCCATTGCTGGAAATGGTATTGATAAGTACAATGAATTAGAAGGTCGCATCAATCAAATTCCTCTCCGGGAAGTGGAAGATTTTCCAAATTATGTAAAATTCCCTGTAAACAAATGTCTTCTCACTGGAGAGCCAGAACACATGGCGGAAGTGGAAAACAAAATGAAAGAGCGGTTTGGAAATTTCCTGAATATTTATCGTTCGGAAGAATTTTTTGTGGAAGTAATGCCTCAAAATATTGACAAAGCTTATTCTCTTGGCAAATTGTTGAAACACCTGGAATTGGAACGCAGCCAGATGATTTGCTGTGGTGATGGGTTCAACGATTTGTCCATGATAAAATACGCTGGTTTAGGGGTTGCTATGGCAAACGCTAAAGATAGCGTAAAGGAAGCGGCGGATTATATCACCACTTCCTGCGATGAAGATGGAATTGCAAAAATTATCTATAAATTTATGCTGGACAAATAACATATTTTTTAGTATAATGTTACTTACCGCACAGCCGGGGAGTTAGCGGTGCCCTGTACCTACAATCCGCTATAGTAGGGGTGATGCTTTGGCCGAGGGTTATTGCTGTATATAGCTGCCCTTGATAAGTGGCGTTGACGTTTGGGTCTTGCGCGACGGTGCCTTACGAACCGTGTCAGGTCAGGAATGGAGCAGCACTAAGTAAGTGATTTCCGGGTGCCGCAAGGGTGCCTGGACCGAGCAAACTGTCAAGGTAACGTGTATGTGGCGTAATTCGAAGCAAGGCGTGCGGCAAATAATATTTATGTACATAGGACGGCGCGTGGCTCAGCTTGGTAGAGCGCTCGCTTCGGGAGCGAGAGGTCGCAAGTTCAAATCTTGTCGCGCCGATGATGAAAGAAGAGTATGCTGTGCATACTTTTTTTATTTTCTAACAATTGTGATTCGCCCTATAAACACCAAACCCCTTGGATTGATTTCCAAGGGGTTTTATGTAACAGTTCAACCAATAGGCTAAACTGTTATGCTTTTATTAGTTATTTTAGGAAGCCTAGTAGATAAAGTTTTTTATTGTAGGTTCTGATGCTTCTGTGTCTTCCTGAAATTTCACATCGTATCCAAAGTTTACCTTACAATCTAACAATTCCTTACTGGCTACGTCTGAGAAAATATAATCGATTTCTTCCTCTCCCACCTGTACGGTAATTTTGTTATCTGATGCGTAACGAAGCAGCATTCCGATTTTAATCCCCTGTGCTGTTTCTTCTTCGGTAACCGAAACCTCTTCAGGTTCGATTACCTCTGTCTTTACCAGACTTTTAATTTCTTTGGTATCATCCGTAGCCTCAAATTGAAAGCTTTCTTCCGAAGACTTAGCTCCTATTTCAGCCTTTACATCCGGATCTGTTACCTTGTATTCCACAGGATTTCCATCCACTAAAATTTCAACTGTGGTATCATCCACAAATCCATTAAATGTTCCTGTAACGGTACTTACAATACCATTGGAAGTTTCTTCCACCTTGCTCTCCTGTGTTTCCTCTGTGACTTCCTGTCCCTCTGCAACCAAAATCTCCGTTACCTGAGCTTCTTCTGCGTTTTCCTCTGTTTGTGTTGCTTCCTCTGTTGATTTATTGTCTTTAGAACCTCCACATGCTGTGATACTAAACGCTAACAATGACACACATAAGATTCCTACAAGCTTTCTTTTCATTCAGCTTTCCCCTTCCTGAGATTATCCCTTATAATAGTTAATCAAACATCCTTTTAAGATAATAGTGCGTTCGTCTTCTGTCAACTCACCCATTCTTAAGGTAAACTCTCGTAAACCACCATTCTCTACAACAAATGCCTTTATTTCTGTTGCTTTTTCTTCAATAGACTTTTTAATCTCTGGGATAAATAAGTAATCACCATTCTTAAATGGCAAATCTCCCTTATCGATTAAGAATGGAAGCATACCCCAGTTAATTAAGTTAGAGCGATATCTCTTTGTTGCATATTCGTTGGCAATATTTGCCCAGCCACCGAGAACCTTCTGGCAGGATGCAGCCTGTTCTCTGGCAGAACCATCTCCCGGTTTTACCGCAAAGATAGTACTACCCACACCAACATTTCCTCTTCCTACATTTGTATAGGTCTTCTTGATGGTATCCATCACTGGCTTCAACTCTTCTACTGCTTCACATGGACAGGTATCTGCCTCAATTGCTTTCTGAGCCTTCTGCACTTCCTTGGCACGACCAACATAGGCTGGATCTTTTCTTGACAAGGTAAACTCCGCAAGTCCCAATGGATTGGAACGGAAAGAAGAGGTTTCCCCGGAAGGAATCAACTCATCTGTTGTGGTAACAGGGTCATGAATTTCTGATACAACCTTCAATACCATATTTTCTGGAAGTGGGCTCATTGCTGGCCAGTCCTTAATGTTTGGACCAAATTTAATCTCCACAGAAGGATCTGCCACACCCTTGCTGTCAAATATTCTATTTTCGTAAATTGAGCTGTCATAATGATATTTCTGTCCCTTGTATTCTACATCTATATCTGTAGCAGGTGTCAAATATCCCTTGTTAGCTGCTGTTGCTGCGATGGAACGAGCATCCATCAAAGCTACGGAAGCAATCTGTCCATTCTGTAACTTAGATCCTTCACGGTTCGGGAAGTTTCTTGTAGAGTGACGAATAGAGAATCCATTGTTGGACGGTGTATCTCCTGCACCAAAACATGGACCACAGAAGGCTGTCTTTACAATTGCTCCTGTTGCCATCAAATCAGCTACACATCCATTCTTCACCAACTCCATAAATACAGGCTGGCTTGCCGGATATACATTTAAGGTAAATTCGTCTGCACCAGTGCTCTTTCCACGTAAGATATCCGCTGCCGCACAAATATTTTCAAATCCACCACCTGCACACCCTGCAATAATTCCCTGATCTGTATACAGCTTACCGTTTCTTACCTTATCCTTTAATGTGAAGTCTACCTGTCCGTCCAAGCTTACCAAAGCTTTCTTTTCACAGTCATCCAGGATATCCATTAAGTTAGCATTTACTTCTTCGATAGTGTAGGTGTTGCTTGGATGGAATGGCATGGCAATCATTGGCTTAATGGTAGATAAATCAATTTCAATCATTCCATCATAGTATGCAACCTGTCCTGGATTTAACTCTTTGTACTCACTTACACGTCCGTGAATATCATAGAATTCCTTAATCTTGTCATCTGTTTTCCAGATAGAAGAAAGACAGGTAGTCTCTGTTGTCATAACGTCAATGCCAATTCTAAAGTCTGCACTTAAATTAGCAACTCCCTCTCCTACAAATTCCATTACCTTATTGTTTACATATCCATTTGCAAACACTGCACCAATAATGGCAAGAGCAACGTCCTGAGGACCAACTCCCTTGATTGGAGCTCCTGTTAAATGTACACCCACAACTCCTGGCATATTGATATCATATGTTTTGTTTAATAACTGCTTTACAAGCTCCGGTCCACCTTCACCCATCGCCATGGTACCCAATGCACCGTAACGAGTGTGGCTGTCAGAACCAAGAATCATTTTTCCGCCACCTGCAAGCATTTCTCTGGCATACTGATGAATTACTGCCTGATGAGGTGGAACATAAATTCCGCCGTATTTTTTTGCACAGGTTAGTCCAAACATATGGTCATCTTCATTGATGGTACCACCTACTGCACAAAGACTGTTGTGACAGTTTGTCAGAACGTAGGGTACTGGAAACTTTTCCAGTCCTGAAGCTCTGGCTGTCTGAATAATTCCAACGTATGTGATATCATGGGAAGTTAACTTATCAAATTTAATCATTAACTTGTCCATATTGCCTGATGTATTGTGTTCTTCCAAGATGGAATAAGCAATGGTATTTTTCTTTGCCTCTTCCTTTGTAGGCACATTGTCACCTAATTTACTCTTAAGTATTGCTGCTGCATCCGGTGTTTCGGGAATCACTTCATTTCCATTTACCAGATACGCACCGCCATCTAATAATTTAACCATAATTACCTCCTAAAATGTGAAATGTCTATTGCTGCTAAATAATCTGATTTTCTCTGATTATAATATATTCTTATTTTCATTGCAACTTTGTACTTTTATTTTTTTAAATTATTACAACTTTTTACAGTTTTTCATTACATTTCTTAATCCAAAGAATAGTTTCTTAATCACATTGTCTGTATTAGAGAGCATATCCTGCTCCGTCATTTCAATCCACATTTTGTTTGCCGGAATCTGATATTTTTCGACGCACTCTTGTATATAGCTTTCGATATCCCAACACTGTTGGCCTTTTGATGGATGAACATAAAAAACAATAGAATCATCATCAAACATTTTTACATCATCGATAATTGTGTGCTTGACATTAAGGAT
>CACXGE010000026.1 GCA_902767135.1 uncultured Lachnospiraceae bacterium
CTGTTGGTACCGGTGTGCTCGTCGCTGTTGGTACCGGTGTGCTCGTCGCTGTTGGTACCGGTGTGCCCGTCGCTGTTGGTACCGGTGTGCTCGTCGCTGTTGGCGCCAGTGTACTGATAGGAGGTTGTTCCGGAGCACCGGCAGCTATGTCCATCCCCACTTGAGTGTGATATGTTTTTCCGCCCTCTGTATATGTTATAACACCATCCTCAATATCCACAAGTTCCATGTTTGTGCCCGCAACTACCAGCCCATAAGCATTGCCTTCAATATCATTTTTACAGATAGAGCCCTCGCTTTCATAATACCACATTCCAT
Source organism: uncultured Lachnospiraceae bacterium (assembly GCA_902767135.1). Lineage (GTDB taxonomy): Bacteria > Bacillota > Clostridia > Lachnospirales > Lachnospiraceae > RUG11237. Next base: position 319 of record CACXGE010000026.1, read on the forward strand.
CTTCATACATCATATCTCCTTCTATATCATGCACGTACCAATCAGTATATTTTGTTGATGTTGATACCGTCTCCCCCCAGGAGGCATGAGGGCTATAAGCCGATGTAGCGTACTCATTATCATTTCGCATTAGGAAATAATGAGAGCTCTCTCCGTTGCTTCTGGTCCTGGTATCTGCCCAGGTTGGATCCACATGGTACCATTCTCCATCAATTTTTACCTTGGCCCATCCGTGTCTTCCATTTCCTACGGTATCCGCCTCAATTCCCAATTGCCACAAAACACGAATCAGTGCTTCTGCGTACCCAGTACAACTCCCATATCCCTCTCCCAATGGTCCACCTAATACGTAGGATAAATATGTCTTTGTATCATTTTTATAATATGTATGCTCCACAATATAATCATGTACAATAATCAGTTTTTCCAAGTCTGACATTTCCGGCTCAATCTTGTTCATAATTTCCTCAATAGAACTTTGTACCTTTTCATATCTTACCTGAAATCCAGGGTCATTTGCATACATAAAGATGTATTTCACATATCCATTTTCCTTTTCACTGGAAACAAACTGATTTGCAGTTACCCGTATAGGTATTGCTGCTTCCTTTTTACATAAATCCGTTGAAATAGAGGAAATTTCAGCCAATGTAGCCTTATACTTACTCACATCATGCTTTGTACTGTCTCCAGTTACAATCATCTGATACATTTCTTGTCTTAATTTTGCTTTTTGTTCCGCTGTGATTGCGGCCTGTACATTTAATGGGGGAACAACATTTATCATCATGGTTCCTGCCACTGCTGCGCAAGTTACCTTTTTCATCCACTTATTGATTTTCTTCATTCCAAGTCCTCCGTTCCTTTTACTACATCTTTTTCAATATCGTTGTCTTTTCTTACATTTTTCTCCCAAAATCGCCATAAGTGATATGTAGAAACGCAAAAAAGGAATTACCAATGTCTTACTATATCTACTGTAAATAGCAACTACATTGATAATTCCTTTTTAGGTTCAATGATCTTGGTAGCCGGCTACCATACTATACAAAGTTTAGGCCCTTGGCTTTGCGTCCTTATGTTTCCATAAGTTTGCCATTTACATATCATTTTGACTAACATCAGTATATTATATATATTACATCAAAACCATAGAGAAATAGTACCATTTTTCGTTATTTTGTCAGTTTTTAAAACTGCCGAACAGATTTCGCTTTCTTTTTTCCACAAAAAATACACATATATAATATGTGCATTTTCTATCTTCATTATTTACTTTCGAAATTTAGCGACTACTGCACACCCTGTATCTCCTCCACCTGTAACACAATAATTGCCATATCTTAACCAGGAATGTGCTCTCATACTCCCATCTTCCTCATATCCCACTCCTAGATACAAGGTTGTTTCTATATTTTTTTCATGCAATAATTTTTGGGCTGTCATTGCACGCACCAGACACTTACTTTCCCAGGGCGTATTTCCTGCCACACGATTTACATGCCTCGACACCAGACGAACCGTTTTCAATTCCTCCGGATTTACATCCATAGAACTTTCCTCATTTTCATACCCCAAAACACTTCTAAATTTTTTAGGGTTTTTCTTTTGGTATCTTATAATAAACCACCTAAAATATGCTGCGTAAATGTAGGCCTTGATCGTCATACCCTTCTCACCATTGTATCGTATAAAATCTACAATATTTGGAATGTGTTTCTTCTGCATACTTCCCTCCTCAAAATATGATATGCAAGTCTGGCACTTCTCTTCCAGACTATGTGCATCCTTTCCCTAAAATGCTACATTTCCCCACGTTCTCAGCAATAAATACTGAGACCAGCACTGAATCGTTATCTTTTTTTCATATTCCAAATCATCAGGTAAATTTTTCCCATTTTCATATACATAAAAACTTCAAATCTGATCTTTGCTGAAAGCGGAATCTTTTTCTTACAATCTTTGTAAACCTTTTCAAATCGTCTCTTACATTTAAGCGAAATGTCCGAAAAATCTTTTCCTGCTTCCTGACCCCAAATTTGATATTGATTTGCCATCCTGACAAAACGCTTTGCGTACCTCCCTGTCAAATCTACATCTTTATGCTCTGCAAAATACTGCATTCTTTCCATATATGACTTTAACAAATCGAATCTTTTTTCATTAAAAGAGCCCATAATACTGGTATCTCTGGTAACATAGTAATAAAACGGAGCATCTATGAGAGATATTCTACTGCATGGATAAGTTATTTTGTAAGTAGTGTATTCATCCTCGTGAATTTTTCCCTTTGGATATCTGATTTCCTCAAAATACTCTCTTTTATAAATTTTATTCCATGCAACTACAACCATTTGAGCATACTTGTTATCAAAATACATATTCTGCAAATCTTTGCCACTTACCAGTTTTTTGCTTGTAACAGGTATAGAAAGACTATGATTTATAGCGGCATCGTCCTTTACATGGGCAATTTTACAAATTGCCATTTCCGCCTGTTCTTTTTCCATTATCTTTACCATAGTCTCATACATCTTGGGATGTATAAAATCATCTGAATCCACAAAAGCCAGATACTCTCCTGTCGCCACATCAATTCCTGCATTCCTTGCATCAGACAGTCCGCCATTTTTCTTATGCACAACTCGAATTCTTGCATCCATAGCCGCATATTTGTCACACAATTCCCCACTATGATCTGTAGCTCCATCGTCTACGAGAATCACTTCTAAATTTCTGTACGTCTGATTTATAATGCTTTTTACGCATTTTTCCAAATATTCTTCCACATTATAAACCGGAACTACTACACTAATCAGTCTCTCCATAAGCTACTCCTCTGCTGTACTATTTTTTAACAACAATATGCTTTCCCCTTTTATTCTGCATCAGGATTCTTTCAAAATCCCAAGACAAATACTCCCACTCCTATTTAAATGTATATCCCTGTGCTTGCGCTGCATCAATGAATTCGCCTAAAATTGCAGTATTTGTAGATGACACAGCGTGGAGCAGATAAATTGCCCCTGGATGGAGGCTATCTATGGTTTGCTGTAACGCCGTATTATGCTCCATCTGATTTTCCGGATCCCAGTCGTGGAATGCAAAGCTCCAAAATACACCTGTATATCCACACTTATCAAAAATCCCTAGCGTCTGTTCCGAAAAAATACCTGCCGGACAACGGAATAAATACATTTCATAGCCAAAGTTCTCCTTTACATAGTTATGAAGTTCCATTATCTCATTTTCCTGCTCTGCAAGACTTTCCGATGGCAGTCCTTTGGCCGGATGAGTTACACTGTGATTTCCCACCACATGACCTTCATCAATCATTCGTTTTACTAATTCAGGTTCTTTTTTTGCATAATCCATGGTGATAAAGAAAACTGCCTTTACATTCTTCTCTTTTAAAGTATCAAGTATTTTTCCCGTATAACCATTTTCATACCCCTCATCAAAAGTAAGATAAATCGCCTTTTCTTCTGAATCATCCATAATAAAACGCACAGAATGGTCACCATATTTTTCCTGATACTGCAGACAACCCGCTGGGCGATTCAAATCATCTGTCTGCACTCCCTGACCCCAGCCCTTGGATTCCGATGACATTGTCTGAATATCAGCATCTGTCGGAACACTTTCTACTTCTTTAAACAAAGGACTTTTTTCTGTTGCCTGCTCCTCAATTACATAATCCGGCGCATCTGTTACTTCTGGCGCCTGTGTCACTTCTTCGTTTATTTTTTCCGCATCTTTTAATTCCAAATCATTCTCTTCTGCAAGTATGCTGTCCCCCGAGGTATTCCCAGTCTGCCCCGCTTCTGCTGTCTGTTCATCGTTGACACCTACATTTCCGATCATCTCATCATTATTCGCTGCTCCACAACCTGTAAGAACAGCTGCTGTTATAGTACATACACATATTTTTTTTAACATAACTCTCCTATCCGTTACCATTCACAGTTTATTTGTATAAAATAGATTGTGAAAAGTATCTCTATCTTGCATGTCTTGGACTTCCCTTGATAATTTCTGCTGCACTGACAATCTTCATCACTATCTCTGTTTCGTTATTCTGAGTCATTTCCTGCACCTTCGAGAATAATTCTCCTTTTTCTGATGCTACATATCTTGGTGCTACATGGTTCAGAACATATGCAGCAATATCCGCCTGACACTTTTCACATGTACAACACTCCAGTGAATTAACGATTTTATCCATTTTTTCATAAACAATTTCTTCCATGATATTTCTGACGCCAATTCTTTCATACTGTTCCATAATTCATTCTCCCTTTTCATACTGTTTTTCAATGTCTATTATAAATGTATTTTCGTCTTTTCGCAACTTAATTCCTGACCAGTGTTATTGGTTAGGAACCGTTCAGCCATAAGCTAAACTGTTACCAAATCGGGCAATGCTTACGCATACAAAATTACCCAATTTTTGTTAAACACACATCTTCTCACGATCAGCGCAGTAAATACGCAGACCATACAAAGATGCGTATTTAGCTTCCAACCGATTTCACCAACCCCATAATTGCTTTCACTTGTTCTTCTGGAATATTCAACATTTCCGCCAATTCTTCCGCTGTAGGCTTTCTTTTATTGTCCTGTTCAAAAATGGTGATATAACGATCCACTTCCTCCATTTGTTTTACCAATTGTTCTTCCTTTTCTCCATCACTGTCTGCCTCACAGATGGATGCTTCCATTGCCTGTGTAATTTTCTCCATCAGATACTGCTCCACATCTTCAATGGAGTTTCGTGTATTTGCAGTGGCAATGCCAAGGAGCATTCCCATATTCCCTTCCTGAATCAAGTCTTCCAAAAATACCCCTTGATTTTTATACAATCGGGCTATATCAACAATTTTCTTCAAATATCCTGCTACCAGCTTTTCCTTCGCCTGTTCATCACCGGAAACCGCCTGTTCAAATTGTTCTTTTATCTCTTTCTCTGACAGCTCTGGCAAATCCTTTATCTCTTCAAGATACATTTTTAAAAATTTTGTATCTTCTTCATTCATTTCTTCTGTTGTTTTCGTTTTCTTTTCCTTTGGCTTATAATCTGCAATTTCTATTTTCTGTGTAACCAAATAATCACAAACCGCATTTAATTGCTGTTCCGATAGATTCAAATCCTGAATTTCTTCTCTGATATCTTCCATAGCCAGAACATTTTCATAAGCCTTCGCCAATTCTTTTAGTGCCTGAATAGCCGCAACAAAACTTTCCTGATTCATAAATATTTCTCCTATTTTTTATGTTCATGGGTGAATAAATGCTCCTGACAATACTCGTAATTTCCATTGCACTTCGAACAGAAACGGAATTCTATATCATATCCATCCTCTTCTGTCTTTCCACAAACAGCACATTTATGCTTTCTGATTGTGGCTGTATTCACCTTTCTTTGATAATCCCGTTTTCTTTTTATTGTAGTCGGTGAAACCCTACTGTAATTTCTGGTAGTAAAGAAAAATACGATAAAATTCAATACAGACGCAATAATAATCACTCTTTCTGCCCAATTACTTACCAGACACCTGATGATTAGAAACGCCACATCCAAATAGGCCATCCAACGAATTTTCAAAGGAACGATAAAATACAACATTACCTGCATATCCGGATAACAAGCGGCAAATGCCAGGAAAATAGACAAGTTGATATAATATGTGCTAATGACACTTCCCATACCATATACCTGGACGCCACCCAACAACATATACAATGCGTACAAGATAAATGCTCCAAAGATAGTAAATAACATTCCCGAAAAAATATACACATTATAACGAAACGTTCCCCAGGTTCTCTCTAGCTGTGTTCCAAGAGAATAGTAGAAAAACAACATAATAAAAGTAAAAATACCCAACTCCGATGGCGGTACTAAAATCCATGTAAAGATTCTCCATACCTGACCTTTCAAGACATACATGGGCTCCAACTGTAAATACGTGGACAGTCCTGGTGCCAAAAAACTTATCAAATATCCTATCACATAGCCCCCAATCAACCAGATAGATAGGTTTGTTATTGCATACTTCCCAAATTTTCGTTCTAATTTATTTAACCAATTCATAATTACCTTCCTTTTGCCTTCATTTTCATATTGCCAATTTAAAACAAATTTTTCTTTGAGAAAATAATGGCCACCGCAATACTCACAATCAAAGAAAAACCTATTACAATGGAAAATCCATAAGGACTGTTTGCAAATGGCATTCCCGCACCTTTCACATTCATTCCATATGCTGAGAAAATCATGGTTGGTATGGACATTACAATGGTTACCGTTGCCAGAAACTTCATCACAATGTTCAAATTATTTGAGATAATCGATGCAAATGCATCCACCATTCCATTTAAAATTCCACTGTAAATATTCGCCATCTCTATGGCCTGTTTATTTTCGATAATAACATCCTCAAGCAAATCGGTATCTTCCGGATACTTTTTTATACTTTCACTCTTTAGTAAACGTTCCAATACTACTTCATTGGAACGCAGCGAGGTAGTAAAGTATACAAGACTCTTTTCCAATTCCAGTAATTCTATCAATTCATAATTCTTCTGGGATTCGTGTAAATTCTTTTCAATCACTTCACTTTTTTTGTCTATAATCCTCAGATAATGTAGGAACAAAGTAGCGTTCTTATACAAAATCTGCAAAATAAATCGTGTCTTCTTGTATGTGAAAAAATTTCGCACCCTTCCGTCCATAAAGGCATTTAATATGGGTGTCTCTTCCAGACACACTGTAAATATAACCTTTTCTGTCAGGATGATACCCAAAGGAATGGTCACATACCATTCCTTATCATTTCTTTCCTCTATTACAGGAATATCCACCAAAATCAAAGTGTAGTCATCCTCCACTTCAATACGGGAACGTTCCTCTTCATCCAACGGTGCTCTTAAGTGGTCAATGTCTATCCCATAATCCGAAGATATGGTAAGCAATTCTGTAGCTGTAGGGTCTGATAAATGTACCCAGCTACCCTCCTGAATTTCATTAATCTGACGAATACCATCTTCTATGGTTCTAAAAATTTTCATCATGGTAACTTCTCCTTTCTACCGGGTGCTGTTCAAAAAGAAGTTTTCACCAATGAAATTTCACTATGTTGATGCAAAAGATGTATTTATTCTTCCACAGAACTGCCCGGCCCATACTATATGTACTTTTTCACTTTGTTTCGGGCGCCTTCGTCCCTTACTAGGCCCACCTTCCATGGAACACACATCCTTTCTATAAAATATGAAAATCTTCAACTGTATTAGTTTAGCACCATTTTAGGGGATTGTAAACAGAATTACAGGAGTTTTCATAAATTTAATATACAGTTGTTACCGTATAGATGCAAGCTTAAATACACATTTATTGACTTTTTCATGTTTGTAAAATGTCATCTATTTTTCCAGTTGCCTCTGAAGACTCTTCAGATAAAGAATTGATTTCATCTGCCACCACTGCAAATCCCTTTCCTGCTTCCCCCGCTCTGGCTACCTCGATAGCAGCATTTAAAGCTAATTTCTTATTGTCAAATTTCCAGTACACCCACAGACTATCTGTTAGGCTTGAAAAACAAAAGAGAAATTGATTTATCACGACTTACGGAAGATGTAATTACTGCGCTACTGACACTGTTAAAAGCCATGAAAAGGTAAGTATTTTGGTAGGATTTACTGTTGTATTTTATTTTTTCCTGTCGTATAATGTATACTTGTTTGGAAATCGGGCATACAGTTGCAGCTCCAGGATGCACAACCCCGTTTTCGGTAGTTACGAATTTTAATATTAAACGTATCTGTTCAGAGTCCTGAACAGATATCGTCAAACATATTATATTAACAGGAGGTTGGCAGTTTACTGTCATGAAATATATGGAAAACAGAAATTTATACACTTTAGGAATTGATATTGGTTCCACAACCGTAAAAATTGCAGTTTTAAATGACACAAATGGTATCGTCTTTTCCGACTATCAGCGTCACTTTGCAAACATCAAAGAAACGTTATATGATTTAGTTTCAAAAGCGTATAAGGAACTTGGAGACATCACAGTCTCTGCTGTCATTACTGGTTCTGGAGGTTTAGCTTTGGCAAATCACCTGGAGATTCCTTTCACCCAGGAAGTCATTGCTGTTTCCACAGCCCTTTCTACCTATGCTCCAAAAACAGACGTAGCCATCGAACTTGGCGGAGAAGACGCCAAAATCATATACTTTGAAGGCGGCAATGTAGAACAGCGTATGAATGGTATCTGTGCCGGTGGTACAGGTTCCTTTATTGACCAAATGGCATCTTTACTGCAGACGGATGCTACCGGGTTAAATGAATATGCCAAAAATTACAAGGCAATCTACCCCATCGCAGCCCGCTGTGGTGTATTTGCCAAAACAGACATTCAGCCTTTGATCAATGAAGGAGCCACAAAAGAAGACTTGTCCGCTTCTATCTTCCAGGCTGTAGTAAACCAGACCATATCCGGTCTTGCCTGTGGAAAACCAATTCGAGGACATGTAGCCTTTTTAGGTGGTCCCTTGCACTTTCTCTCAGAATTAAAGCAGACATTTATCCGCACGTTGAAACTGGACGAGGAGCACAGTATCACTCCTGAAAATTCTCATCTGTTTGCTGCCGCCGGCTCTGCCCTGACTGCAGACAAAAATAATACTCTCACGTTGTCTGAACTAGAGAAAAAACTTTCCGGAGAAATCAAGATTGCCTTTGAGGTAGAACGATTAGAGCCATTATTTAAAGATGAGACAGATTACGAAGCGTTTCAGACAAGACACAATGGACACTCTGTCACCACTGGTGATTTATCCACATACTCTGGAAACTGTTATCTTGGAATCGATGCCGGTTCCACCACTACAAAGGCTGCCCTGGTGGGAGAAAACGGAGATTTGCTCTACTCCTTCTACAGCACCAACAACGGAAGTCCACTGGCTACTACCATCCGTGCAATCAAAGATATTTATACCAAGCTGCCAAAGGATGCGAAAATTGTTCACGCCTGCTCCACCGGATACGGAGAAGCTTTGGTAAAAAATGCTTTGATGCTGGAAGAGGGAGAGGTGGAAACCGTAGCCCACTACTATGCAGCTGCCTTCTTTGACCCTAAGGTGGATTGTATTATCGATATCGGCGGACAGGATATGAAATGTATCAAAATCAAGAACCAGACCGTTGACAGTGTCCAGTTAAATGAAGCCTGTTCCTCCGGATGTGGCTCCTTTATCGAGACCTTTGCCAAATCCTTAAACTACTCCGTTCAGGATTTTGCACAGGCCGCACTTTTTGCAAAACATCCCATTGATTTAGGAACACGTTGTACTGTATTTATGAATTCCAAAGTAAAACAGGCCCAGAAAGAGGGAGCTGAGGTTGCTGATATTTCTGCCGGACTTGCCTACTCTGTGATTAAAAATGCCTTGTATAAGGTAATCAAGGTAAGTTCTGCCTCTGAATTAGGTAGCCATATCGTTGTTCAAGGGGGTACCTTCTATAATGATGCTGTGTTGCGCAGTTTTGAAAAAATTGCTGACTGTAAAGCAATCCGCCCTGACATTGCAGGTATCATGGGTGCTTTCGGTGCTGCCCTGATTGCAAGAGAGCGTTATCAGGAAAGCAAAACCACTACTATGCTTTCCATAGACAAAATTCACAATTTGGAATTTAATACCAGTATGTCACGTTGTAAGGGATGTACCAACAATTGTCTCCTTACCATCAACCGTTTTAGCGGTGGCCGTCAGTTTATCACCGGTAACCGATGCGAACGTGGTATTGGTGGACAGAAAAACAAAGACAACATTCCTAACTTGTTTGAATATAAAACAAAGCTGTTATTTGACCGGGAACCCCTGGACGAAGTGGATGCAGTACGGGGAACGGTAGGAATTCCACGTGTTTTGAATATGTATGAAAACTATCCCTTCTGGGCAGAGTTTTTCAAGGCATTAAACTTTAGAGTGGTTCTGTCCCCCGAGTCCAACCGAAAGATTTACGAACTGGGAATTGAATCTATCCCAAGTGAATCTGAATGTTACCCGGCAAAGCTTGCCCATGGTCATGTACAATGGTTGATAAACAAAGGATTAAACTTCATCTTCTACCCTTGTATTCCATATGAGCGAACAGAATTCCCAGAGGCCAACAATCACTACAACTGCCCGATTGTAACCTCCTATGCGGAAAATATCAAAAACAATATGGATGACTTGAAAAATCCGGACATTCGCTTTATGAACCCCTTCCTTCCTTTTACCAATCTGGAAGTTTTGACCAAGCGACTAATCGAAGAATTCACCAAGGAATTCCCAGATATTTCTTCCGCAGAAATTAGGGATGCCGCCAGAATTGGCTGGCAGGCTATGGCGGATGTTCACGAAGAAATACAAAGAAAAGGGGAAGAGACCTTAGAATACTTAGAGAGCACAGGAAGACATGGAATTGTTCTTGCCGGCCGTCCATACCATATTGACCCGGAAATCAACCACGGTATTCCGGAACTGATTACCTCCTACGGTGTTGCGGTGTTTACAGAGGATTCCATCTCCCATCTCTCAAAGGTGGAACGACCATTGATTGTCATGGACCAGTGGATGTATCACTCCAGATTGTATGCTGCTGCAAACTACGTAAAGCAAAGGGAGGATTTAGACTTAATTCAGCTAAACTCCTTTGGATGTGGACTTGACGCCGTCACCACCGACCAGGTAAGCGATATTTTAAATAACTCTGGAAAAATTTATACCTGTTTAAAGATTGATGAGGTAAATTCCCTGGGCGCTGCAAGAATTCGTGTCCGTTCCTTACTTTCTGCCATTCGTGTGAGAAAGCAGAAAAAGGTTACCCGCACCATTGTTCCTGCAAACTATGAACGTGTTATTTTTACAGAGGAAATGCGAAAGAATTACACCATTCTTTGTCCGCAGATGTCTCCTATCCACTTCTCTATTATAGAGCCTGCTATGCGCAGTTGTGGATATCATATAGAATTATTAAACAATGATGGCAAGGAAGCCGTTAATGTTGGATTAAAATATGTAAACAACGATGCCTGCTATCCTTCTTTGATGGTGGTGGGGCAGATTATGGAGGCTGTCCTCTCAGGAAAGTACGACTTAAATAAAACTGCGGTGATCATTACCCAAACCGGGGGAGGCTGCCGTGCCACAAACTATATCGGTTTCATCCGCCGTGCCCTGGCAAAAGCAGGCTATCCGGATATTCCTGTTCTTTCCTTAAACCTAAGCGGTTTTGAAAAGAATCCAGGATTCAAGATTACACCTAAGCTTGCTATCAAGGGAATGTACGCCTTAGAATTCGGTGATGTGCTGATGCGTTGCCTTTACGCTACCAGACCTTACGAAGCCGTACCAGGTTCTGCTAATGCATTGCACAAAAAATGGGAAAAGATTTGTATTGACTTCGTAAGCGGAAATAATATTCCATCCTATGGAAAGTACAAGAAAATCTGCCGTCAGATTATCCGTGAATTCGACAGCTTAGAACGTCTGGATGTTGTAAAACCCCGTGTTGGTGTGGTAGGCGAAATCCTAGTAAAATTCATGCCTGCTGCCAATAACTATCTGGTAGAACTTTTAGAAGAAGAAGGTGCCGAAGCTGTTGTTCCAGACCTGTTAGACTTCTTCCTCTACTGCTTCTACAATGCAAACTTTAAATACGAAAAACTAGGAATGAAAAAATCTACTGCCCGATACTGTAACTTAGGAATCAAGGCCTTAGAGTGGTTTAGGTCAGCTGCCAGAGATGAGTTTGAAAAGAGTAAACATTTTGAAGCTCCTGCCCATATTGAACATCTGGCCGAAATGGCAAGTGATATCGTTTCTTGCGGAAACCAGACAGGAGAAGGTTGGTTCTTAACCGGAGAAATGCTTGAACTCATTCAGTCCGGTGCCAATAATATTGTATGTACCCAGCCTTTTGCCTGTCTGCCTAACCACATTGTGGGAAAAGGAGTTATCAAAGAGTTGAGACGTCGCTACCCACAATCCAATGTGGTAGCCATTGACTATGATCCAGGTGCCAGCGAGGTAAATCAGCTTAACAGAATTAAACTGATGCTTTCAACGGCTTATAAACGTTTAGAAAATCAGAATCCGTAAAATCTAGTTCTAAACCAATACGCTCCTTCTGACAGGGAACAAAAAAACACCGTATTTCCTACAAAAAAGGAAATACGGTGTTTTAGATTTGTTAAGCACTGGCGAATCTGCCTCGAAAAATACGGTGATAGACTTCTTTTAAAGCACATCCCTTATCTGCCAGACATACCAAAACCGTCTCTCGATATCTGGGCACAAACAAAGTCAATGGAAACATATGTTTCCGGATAATATCCTGTTCTCTATGATTTAACTCAAAATCTCTTGTTGCATTTTTCAGAGCGATTCCCGGATGGTAAAATCCATGCATACTGCCTAATTTCTGCTCATGCCAGTCATAGAGAAAATAATCGTGTAACAATGCTCCTCTTGCAAGACTCTTTACGTCTACTTTGATATGGTAACGATATGCAATCTGTCCACACAAATCAGCAACTGCTTTACAGTGAGCAAGCGTGGTAGTATTGCCATGCTGGATAAAATCATCCATTTTTAATATTCTCTCATCTAATAATAACTCTTCAATATACCCTTGATATTCTTCATATTCTTGTTTTGTCATTTTTTCTCCCTTATATAGCTACTGTTTTGTTACGTTACACAACCCTGTGTACCATAACGCTGTTTTCCTCAACCTATCATAAACTACCTCTATAATGTATATCATATCATAGTTTCTTTTTCAAGATTAAAAAGCTGAAAAATTTTACCATATGTAACAGTTCAGCCATGCTAAACTGTTACGAAATCCTCGGAATAGCATCACTACTCCCTTGATGGCTCCTCCGTAACAAATATTCTTTTATTTTCTAAGTTCTTTTCTTTCATCACCCTTTCCTTTGCCTCCTTGCAAAAGTAATCCTGTGCACAAAGCAGTGTCTTTCCCCGTCTATCCACCCGGTGATAGAAGCCATCTTCTTTTAGGAGCCTTGCTTTCATGGTATCCGCTAATTGAATGTCTACAATATGTTTTACCTCCTGCTTTAGTTTTTCATCTTCCACAGGAAACAGTATTTCCACTCTGCGGTCTAAATTTCTTGGCATCCAGTCCGCGCTTGCCATATAAATTTCTTCGTTTCCATAATTGTAAAAATAAAATATTCTACTGTGTTCCAAAAAATTCCCAACCAAGGAACGGACACGGATATTCTCACTGATTCCCGGAATTCCTACCTTTAAACAGCAGATCCCTCTCACAATCAAATCAATTTTTACCCCTGCCGCTGACGCCTGATATAAGGCTTCAATAATTCCTTTGTCACAGAGAGAATTCATCTTCGCTATGATTCTTGCCTCTTTTCCTTCTAACGCAAAATCCTGCTCTCTTTTGATAAGCTGCATAAATTTATCTCTTAACCACAGTGGTGCCAAGGTAAGAGCATTCCAGGACTTTGGCTCGGAATAGCCGGAAAGCATATTAAACACTGCAGTGGCATCTGCCCCAATATGCTCTGCACAGGTAAGGATTCCCATGTCAGTATACAACTTGGCTGTAGCATCATTATAGTTTCCTGTCCCCAGATGTACATATCTTCGAATTCCATCTTCTTCCCTTCTTACCACAAGAGTGATTTTACTGTGGGTTTTTAAACCAACCAACCCATAGATTACATGACATCCTGCCTTTTCTAACATTTTTGCCCAGCCAATATTGTTTTCTTCGTCAAACCTTGCCTTTAACTCTACCAATACAGATACCTGTTTCCCATTTTCTGCCGCCTGAGCCAGTGCAGCAATAATCGGTGAATTTCCACTTACCCGGTACAGGGTCTGTTTGATCGCAAGGGTATCCTTATCCCTGGCTGCCTGTTTGATAAAATCCACCACAGGGTCAAAAGTTTCATACGGATGATGCAATAAAATATCTCCTTTTTTTATCTGTTCAAAAAGGTTTTCTTCCTCATTTAACCCAGGAATGGGCTGTGGAATATATTTTGAACATTTTAAATGTTCAAATCCTTCCATTCCATACATTTTCATCAAAAAAGTTAAATCCAAGGGACCCGGAATCATAAAAATATCTTCTTCTTTTATACCAAGCTCCTTCTTTAAAATATTTAGAAGCCTTTTGTCTACATCTTCTTCTACCTCCAGACGGATTGCCTGCCCCCACTGCCTCTTTTTCAATTTTTGCTCAATTTCCTTCAACAAATCTTCTGCCTCATCCTCATCAATGCTTAAATCTGCATTTCTCATAATACGATAAGGAAAGGCACACACAATATCATAGCTTAAAAACAGTTTGTCTATATTTCTTTCAATCACCTGTTCTAACAAAATAACATTTTTACTTCCATCTGCTCTGTCAGGCAGAGGAATAATCCTTGGTATTACCGCTGGCACCTGTACCGTGGCAAATTCCAATTCTTCTTTTCCTCCTTTTTTGGAAAGCAACGCACCAATATTTAAAGTTTTATTACGAATCAGTGGAAATGGTCTGGAGGAATCCACTGCCATAGGTGTCACTACCGGATATACATTATCTGCAAAAAATCCATCTACAAATTTTATCTGCTCCTCATTTAACTCCTCATGGGATTTGATAATACGCAATTTCTCAGCAGACAGCTCTGGCAACAACATTTTATTGTAGGTATGATATTGTTCCTTTACAAAGTTATGAGTCTTCTCATTCACCGCAATCAACTGCTCCTTGGCTGTCATACCTGCAATATCTCTTTTCTCGTATTCTGCATGAATCATATCCTTTAAAGAGGCTACACGAACCATGAAAAACTCATCCAGATTCGAGGAGGTGATACTTAAAAATTTCATTCGTTCAAACAAAGGATTCTCCTTATCCTTAGCTTCTTCTAATATTCTCTCATTAAATTGAATCCAGCTCAACTCTCTATTGGTAAAAAATGAGGGATTGCTAACATCTTTCTCCATATATCCTTCCTCCTTATATACTCTTTTTCTGTTTCATGCTCATTGTAATCCCAAAATTTTCCTGGAAAAATGCTATATTTTCATTCACTTTCTCTCTCTCCAGTGCAATGTCATCATTGCTGATTACAGTGATCATCAATTCCTTCTCTTTGACTGCAAAAGTTACGTTTTTACACTTTCGCCGATAGCTTCTATCTAATGCCAACACCGTTCTTAGGCATGCGGTAAGCTTTGCAATCACCAGATAATCTCTTACATTCAGGCTGGTAACCTTGGAGAATTCTTCGAAGTACAAAAACTCCTCCCCACTAAACCGAATAATATTGGCAACAATTTCCCGTTCTGCATGGGACAATCCAATAATCTCCGTAGCCATTACAATCTGGTAGGAACACTGCTGACTGTGTACACTACTGATATATTTTCCACAATCACAAAGAATCACTGCGATTCTTAAAAGCAACCGCTCTCTCCCTCCAAAGCCATGTACTTTCTTGGTGGCATCAAACAATTTCATTGCGATGTCTTCCATGGTATTGATATGATTCTTTCCCGACTGATATCGTTTTGCCATATGTTTCGCTGAGGCAATAATATCATCCTCAAAGTTATGCTGAGACTTGTAACCATTTTTTTCTGCATAATCGTAGGCGATTCCATCTCCTAAGTCTCTGTCCGGTGCCCAAATTCTTTCTGCCTCCGTCACCTGTAAAAACTGCTTATATATTATGGCAAAGGGTAAAATCAGTCGTGCATTTTCCGGTGGAACACCTAATTTTTTTGCCGCTTCCCTTGGGGTCAAGCTGGCAATCTTGTCAAAGATTTTCATATATTCCTCAAAGGAAGCACTTTTATTTATTTCATTGCTGTCACTTAAATCAATAAGACTAGTAATAAACTCTCCTGTTACAATCAAATTCTTAATGTTCCTGTCCTTTAGATAAAATTTCTTTAAATGATAGGTTTCTGTATTGATTAATTCTTCGATATACTGTCCATAATGACCACTTCTGTTTTCTAGTGCGGATAAAGTCTCTCGGATTCTCAAAGAACCCAGTTTAATATTCTGGGTGGTTATCAAACTGTCCTTGTCAAACAGAGAAATCTGAATACTTCCCCCGCCCACGTCTATAATGGCAGTTCCCTTTTTTATCACCTCATTAAAATCATCCCATTTGGAAGCTATGGATTTATATCCTATAAATCTCTGTTCTGAATTACTTAAAATTTCCACATCAAAACCGGTTTTTATCTTAATCTGGTCCAGCAAAATTCTGGTATTTACCACCTCACGAAGTGCAGAGGTTGCACACACACGATACTCCTCCACATCGTATTCTTTCATAAATTCTTTAAAGTCATTTAATGTCTTGCACAGTTTATCAATCATATCCTGACCAACTTTTTCCTTGGTAAACGCATCTGTGCCCAATTCCAGGTGAGCTACCACACTGTTTAATTCCCGCATCCTTTGTTTTCCCGATAACTCGTATATTTTGATTCCCGTTTCATAGGAACGGATATAGATAGCCGCAAACCGAATCTTTTTCATACAAATTCCCTTCTTCCTATTTTACTCTCTATCGAAACTATTTTATTCTTTTCCACTTTTTTTCATTTATAGTAATTTTACATGAAATTTTTAAAAAATACAATGAACTTTATGTAAATTATTATAGGAAAACCCAAAGGCTATTGACTCGGTTTACGGTCCCTTGGTTACAAAAAAAGAGTATAATCTTTCGACTATACTCTTCCTTTTAACTATTCTCCAAAAAAATTGATTTCATCTGCCTGGTTAAAGTTTACAAAACCTGCAAAGCCTTTCTCTTCCAATCTATTTAAGAATTTTCCCATCTTCTTTGGTTTCACATACAAGGCGACGATATATTCCTTACGAAGTTCTTCTGCTTTGGCATATGCCGCTGCAATTTCGTCTTCTTCATATAGCACTGCAATGCGTTTCTTTGTATCCTCCTCTTTGATACCCTGTTCACTTAAAATAGCGTAAATTCGTTCAAATCCAATGGAGAATCCCACCGCTGGCACACTTTCATTTAAGAACTTCCCAATTAAATTATCATATCTTCCGCCACCGGCAATGGCACCCTTGAATTTATTGCTTTCCACTTCAAATACCGTACCTGTATAATATCCCTGTCCTCTCACCAGGGAGATGTCATAACGAATATCGTACTTTCCGTCTGCCATAGCTACAGCTGCTGTGATAATCTTCTTCACATTATCGATGGCTTCATTTGTTCCAATCAAGCTTTCTATGGTATCTAATGAAAAGTCACCCTTTTTCAAAAATTCATAGAAGCTTTCTACGATTGCACTGTCATATTCTTTTTCCAGCAATTCTGCCTTCACGCCATCTGCACCGATTTTATCCATCTTGTCGAATGTGATACACACACTGTCTAACTCCTTTTCTTCAAAGCCCATGTGAAGTAGCACTGCTCTCAAGATTCTTCTGTCATTGATTTTTACGGTAAATTCATCCATACCAATGGCTAATAACGCCTTTGTGGTAGTGGCAATCAGTTCGATTTCCGCTGTAATCGAAGAAGTTCCAAGGATATCAATATCACACTGAATAAACTCTCTTAATCTTCCTTTTTGCGGTCTTTCTGCACGGTACACTCTGTCAATCTGAATGCACTTCATAGGTGAGATTAATTCATTTCTATTGTTTGCATAATAACGGCTGAGAGGAAGGGTTAAATCATAGCGAAGTCCCATATCTGAGATTTCATCTAACTTTCCTTCTGCCACCGCCTTCTCTAACTTTTCACCACGTTTCATAATCTTGAAAACAAGATTTAAGTTGTCTCCACCTTCACTCTTATCAAGATTCTCTGCATCCTCTATAATTGGAGTGATAATATGTTCAAATCCATTTTCTGTGTATACCTGCAATATCTTGTTCTGCAGATAATCGCGAACTCTGGCCTGTTCCGGTAAATAATCGTTGGTTCCTTTTACACTTTTAATCTTCATTTTCTTCTTCCTTTACAATTAAACTATCTAGCGATACCCATTATAATGAATTTTTTTTCATAAAGCAAGTACTCAATATGAAACTCTTAGAAAATATAGAGTTACAATACACCGGTACCTGCATACTGTAACAATTTCAGCCCCATGCATCTACGATACATGGGGCTATTTCGTACAATCTCATTCTCAGCGTACAAGTTGAAAGCAAGTATCAAACCTGCGTCTATGCAGAAACAATATAGGTTCCAATCACATAAAGAATGATATAGTGTAATGGATAAAAAACATAGAAAAAGCCTTTGCATCCTTTTCCTTTTTCTCCGTTATATTGCAATATAATAGGCAATGCAAACACCATCATCCACTGGTAATTTTCCCTTGGACTCCAATAGTAGATTCCTCCAATATTCAAGAACAATTCCCCAATCACCTCGTAGCTTTGGAGCAATATCTCTCCAAACAAGCCAAGAGAGTATAGCTTTGCAATTATGCCATATTGCAAAATTGGATTGCTCTGGAGTCCAAATATAAATGCAAAGACTAATATAATATAACCGATACTAAGTTTTTTTCTGTTATTTCTTGCATAATAGAACCAAACACCTACAACAACATAAAAACCCCCACCTTCCAGAAATAATAAGTTGCCTAACAGTGCAGGAAAAATATATGTACCAAGGCATTCAAAATCTATCCATTTGCACGAGAAGATTTCATTGCCCCATAATAATCCATAACAAAACAGACAGCTAAAGACTTGCCACAAAGTATATTTCACCCATATACTCTTCTTCCTTGTTTTCTGATATTCTTCCATACAATAAACGATGAGTGATACAGAGAACAAGGTTCTAAAGAAATTCACACTTATCATCGCCCAAGCATCAAACATTGACATAACAATACTAGCAAAATATAAATACTTTAAATGTTTTTTTCTATCCTTAGTGTGTACACAACCTTCTACACAGCAAAACAAAAAAATAGGTGCTGCTAGCCTTCCTATGTAACGGAAACATATGGGTAATCCCAAATATTCGCCAGCATGGTCTAAGACCATGCTGACAACTGCAATACATTTCAACGAAAAATTTGAAAACCACTTAATTTCTCTCAACTTTTTCATTACTTACCTTTTTTAATACTCCTTTACTGTTCCCGAAACAGAAACTGATTTTCCATCAAATTTCAAATAAAACTTATTACTCTTCTTCCCCGGTTCATAAGAAAAAGTTTTGCTTTTGCCAGGCTCGATAGTTTCTTGTTTTTTTGAAACTGTTTTTACAGTATACACGGTTACCTTGTCTTTACCTGTATTCTTAATCTTAATCTTGTATTTTTTTACACCTGTAAATTTATACTTTGTATACAAAGGCAGTCCATTTGTATGCCCACTCAGACTATACTCTCCGTCATCTGATATATCCCAAACTTCTGTAGGTTTATTACAATCCATCACCTGCATTTTATTATCCCTGTACGAAGCAAAAGTCATTATTTTCGTACTAAAACACGCAGAAACTGCCACCATACATACACACAAACAACTGATTAATTTTCTTACATTTACTTTTTTCATTTTAATTATTATCTCCACTTCTTTTTATTTATTTTGCAGTTAACCCCGGGTATTAAAAGACTGCCGCTACAAATAATATCAAAAAAAAAAAAAAATGCAATACTAATTTCAATATCTGTTATTGTAGGTTCTCCGGACCAAAGCTCTCCGGCAACAGTTCCTCTAAGGTATACACCTTATAATCCACGATATCTTTTGCCACAACAATCTGAAATTCCTTGGGATTTACAAATTCTCTTAGCACCTGCCTGCAAACGCCACAGGGAGGGCAGTAGTCTTTGGCCTTTTCTTCCTGTGCACTCCATCCCACCACTGCTATTTTCTTGAACTTTCGTTTTCCCTCACTGACTGCCTTAAAAAGAGCTGTTCTCTCCGCACAGTTGCAGGGGGTATAGGCGGCATTTTCTATGTTGCATCCTTGATAAATTTCACCATCCGCCCCTTCTAGGGCTGCTCCAACTTTGAACCCTGAATAGGGAGCATAAGAAAATTCCCGCGCTTCTATGGCTTTTTCAATCAATTCCTTTTCCTTCATATAAAACCCCTTCCTGGATTTTTATTAAAAAAATACCGGCATTTCTGCAATAATGTTCCAAACTAATTTCTTAAAATCTTTCGAAACTCTATCGGCTGTCTCCTGTACTTCCTTGTGGGATAATGGATTCTTGCTGATTCCTGTTGCCATATTACAGATACAGGAGATTCCGCACACCTTCATATCCATATGCTTTCCCACAACTGCCTCGCAGGCGGTACTCATCCCTACGGCATCTGCTCCTAATATTTTTGCCATCTTGATTTCTGCCGCAGACTCATAGGCTGGCCCGGTAAACTGGATATAAACCCCTTGTTTTACCGAGATTCCCAGTTTCTTACTCTCCGCCTTGATATGGTTTTGCAATGCCTCATCATAAATATTGCTCATATCCGGAAAACGCACTCCAAATTCTTCCGGATTCTCCCCAATCAAAGGAGAAGGCACAAACTGTGCAATATGGTCTGTCAACATCATGAAATCTCCCGGCTCCAACATGGAATTGATTCCACCTGCTGCATTGGTGAGAAACAAAATCTTTGCTCCCATCATTTTCATCAGTCGAATGGGCAGAACCACCTGTGACATTTCATATCCTTCATAATAGTGGACACGCCCCTTCATAATGACTGCCTTTTTCTCCCCCACCTTACCAAAAATAAACTTTCCATCATGACCTGCTACGGTAGAAATTGGAAAGCCCGGAATCTCACCATAAGGAATTTCCCCGGCAATCTCCACCTGATTTGCAAAATCTCCCAGTCCAGAGCCCAATACCAGAGCTACCTCCGGCTCAAAGGGAATTTTATCCCTGATACTTTCGAAACATCCCTTTACCTGTTCATAAACCTTGCTCATAACTCATCATCCCTTCTTTATTCTTTATTCTTTATTCTTTATTCTTTATTCTTTTTATTCTAATTCTCCATGTTCTCCCACTGGCTCATATTAATGGAGGATTCTCCATAAATTCCGATCTCTGCCGCCATCAAATCAGACACATCCAGAATCCGAAGCGCTACCCCCTGAATTTCTCCTTCTTTTGCAATATATGGATTTAGCCCAATGGGTACTAACATTTCTCCATTTTTTATATCAAACTGAAACTCTATTACTTTGTTCTTTTTCAATTTGACATATAATACTGCTTTTCCTTGAAGTTCATTTTCTGAATAGGCAGAAACCCTAATAAAATCCGTGTTCTTTGAACAACAAGTTACATCAATATATTTTCCTGCTTCCACATTGGTGTATTCCAAAAACAATTTTTCACTTTCAGATATATATTTTTCCTTTATCTGTTCATCCCCCCAGTAGAAAGCCAGATTCTCTAACTGGGATGGAGTGATAAATTCTGCATAAGTTTCAAAAGCTTTCTTGCCAAGAGTTACCTCTACGTCCTTTCTGGCTAAAAACAGAATATCTTCATATACATATGGCTGATAATTCTCTTCTGTAAAATATCGGATAATCCAGTAATCTCTTACAGCCAATGGACGGCTATCTGAAAAATAAGGAGATAACAACACAAGTTTTGGCTTTCGCTCCCTCAAAATTTCCACCACATGCTTTTGCATGGTCTCATTGTACATATTGTAAGCACTAGAGTATGGTGTCATGAAATCCAAATCCAAAATAGCATTGGTGCTTACCATATTGCTCATATCGAATAATTGATTTTTATCTCCAATCATTCCTAATAATTCATTCAAATGATTCAGATAGTCTAGTCCTTCCTGATTCATATAACTGTTTTGTATCTGTGAAATATTCGTTTCTTTTTCATCATCTCCCACATACACTGCACTTTCGCTAATTTCTTTTATGTTTGCAAAGTTCTCTTCTGTATTGATATAATCTGTAATATTTACAGGTTTTATCGCCATAAATAGCACAAATATCAGCACCAGCTTCACATAATGATACCTATTTTCCACCGGAGTCTCTGCCAAAACACACAGGACAAACAGCATAAGAATTCCGGCATAGATAAATGCCCTCTCTCCTTCTCCTATTAAACCGAAAATATAATTTGTCATCAGAAAGGTAAACACTATCGTTTCCAATACAAGACTGCGCATTAGTGCTTTAGACTCTTTTGTCACAATTCTTTTTATGATAAATAGTAAAACCAGAGGAATCAAAAATGCAAATAATATATAGAAATAATTTTCCTCTAAGGTTTCCAACCCCAGGGCATCCCTAAGACCATAACGCTGTAATGCATACAACAATGGATTGCTGTTGACAATTCCAAGATTTTCCATATGGAGCAAAATATACTTTACAATTTTATAAAAGGGATACAAGAATCCACAACCTGTGACAAGCATTATTCCATAAGATATCCAAAACTTCTTCGTAAGGCAGGCTTCTTCTCTCTTGCCCATAACAAAGCATCCGATTCTCTTTACCACACGAAGGATATCCTGATACATTCCCACAAGCATGGCAATTGCCAGACTTCCTCCAATGGATGGATTCCAACAAATTGCCAATATGGACAGCATCACGTACAGCCATACCCTGCCAGCCTCTGTTTTATAGATACTCTTTAAATTCAGTATGAACAGATAAGGCAACACCATGACCCAGCGAATATAATATAAATCATAACCTGGATTAAAATTAAATAATCCAAAAAACATGACCAAAAGTATCGTATGATTCTTGGTACTTTTCTTTAACACCCACGCCAATGCTCCCACCAGTATAGCACTTCCCACTATAAGAGCTGCCTCGAAGGTGGCATAAGTTCCAGAATAAAAAATTCGATTGACCATTCCAAAATAATAATCACATAATCCATGAATTGGAAAATAATCAAAAAATGGAAGTTTTCCATAAGAGAAAAGCTGTTGGGTAGACACTTCATATTCTCCATAATGAAACATATAAATAGGCTCTGTCTGTATCATACCTACAGGAATCTTCATATAGGTAAACATTGCTGCCACCTCTAAGGCTCCACTGGCAGTACAAATCTTTTTAAAATCATGTTTCCTATACTTCTTCACATTTTTAAATAAAGTAACCCCAAATACAGCCACCCACAGGGCAAATAGTACGCCCGACGGATATTGTACCACAAGGTTTCCCTTGTATTTGTAAAGAAACACCGTGTACCACACAAGCCATATGGGGGTAGCCATTTGTATGAGAAAAACAATCTTATTTCCAGTGGAGTTGCTTATTTTTCTCCCATACAGAGCCGCAAAAATTACTGACATAAGGAGAAGCAGACACTGCACCAAAAACAACAACTTTGTATATCCTGTAAACTCCTGCCCCTTTACATACATATATGCTTTGCTGCCTAACATCACCAGGGATGTGCCAAGAATTTCTGAATAAATCAAAAACTGTAAGGAAGCATAAAGTCTCTCTTTCATCTTCACACACAAAGCCAGTAATACCATCAACATACCAAAGCATACCAGGTGCTTTTTCCCAAAGGTATGATTCAACATCTGATAAACGCCCAAAAGCATCACTCCACAGATACCGTAAAATGAAATTTCCCTGTGCAGTTCATACTTTTTCACTACATTTATCATCAGAGTCCAAAAATAATACCCTGCTGCGGTTCCAAACAAAAACAAATAGATAATATTTTTATCTCCTGCCTTGTAGTAATCATAGTAAGAAATGGTTCCCGAAACCAAAGAATTATATGTGGTAGCCTGATCATATATGGATTCCTTCAGCAGTATTACTGCTAAATATGTAGTAATCAGAGCCAAAATCACAGACAGCACAGAATGTGCCAGACAGGTTCCTGCAAAATATTCTTTATAAATATCCGTAATTTTCTTTTTCATGATATGTTTTAATCCCTTTCTCTTGCTCTTAATTTATAGTATCATGTATTCTTCCTTCTCGTCAAAGGTTTTGTTGCAGCATTACTGTACAGAGGTGTAACAGTTTTTTGCCATAAAAGGCTTGCAAAATCCCAAAAATTAGGTAAAATAGGAAAGGTATGTATATTTAGTGAATAAACGTTTTTTAGAAAGGTTGAAAATATGATAAGCACAAGTAACGTAACACTGCGAATTGGTAAAAAAGCATTATTTGAGGACGTAAATATTAAATTTACGGAAGGAAACTGCTACGGTCTGATTGGTGCCAATGGTGCCGGAAAATCAACATTCCTAAAGATTTTATCCGGACAGATTGAATCCACAAACGGTGAGGTTATCATCACACCGGGCCAGCGTCTGTCTTTCTTACAGCAGGACCACTTTAAATATGATGAGTTTCCTGTTTTAGATACGGTTATTATGGGAAATAAGCGTATGTACGACATCATGAAGGAAAAAGAAGCCATTTACATGAAGGAAGATTTTTCTGACGAAGACGGAATCCGTGCCGCAGAATTAGAAGGTGAGTTTGCTGAAATGAACGGCTATGAGGCTGAGTCGGATGCCGCTATGCTATTAAATGGTCTGGGAATTTCTACCGAACTTCACTATGCTATTATGGGAGATTTGAAAGGTGCGGAAAAGGTCAAGGTATTGCTTGCCCAGGCATTGTTTGGAAATCCAGATATTCTGTTGTTGGATGAGCCCACCAACCACTTGGATTTACCTGCCATCGAATGGTTGGAAGAATTCTTAATCAACTTTGAGAACACGGTCATCGTGGTATCCCATGACCGTTATTTCTTAAATAAGGTTTGTACTCATATTGCAGATATTGACTATGCTAAAATCCAGCTTTATGCCGGAAACTATGATTTCTGGTATGAATCCAGCCAGTTACTTGTAAAGCAGATGAAGGAAGCCAACAAGAAAAAGGAAGAAAAAATCAAGGAATTACAGGACTTTATCTCCCGTTTTAGTGCCAACGCCTCCAAGTCAAAACAGGCGACTTCCCGTAAGAAGGCATTGGAAAAAATTGAATTGGATGAAATCAAGCCAAGCAGCCGTAAATATCCTTACATTGATTTCCGTCCGGAACGTGAAATCGGAAATGATGTGCTTATGGTAGAAAATCTTTCTAAGACCATTGACGGTGTAAAGGTACTTGACAACCTTTCTTTCATTATCAACCGTGAAGATAAGGTTGCTTTCGTTGGTGGTAATGAATTGGCAAAAACCACATTATTTAAGATTTTAACCGGGGAACTAGAACCAGACTCCGGCTCTTTCAAATGGGGGGTTACCACTTCCCAGGCCTACTTCCCGAAAGACAGTACCGAAGAGTTCAACTGTGACCTTCCAATCGTAGACTGGTTAACCCAGTATTCTCCAGTCAAAGATGTAACCTATGTACGTGGTTTCTTGGGCAGAATGTTATTTGCCGGAGATGACGGTGTAAAGAAGGTGAATGTGTTATCCGGTGGTGAAAAGGTACGTTGCCTTGTGTCAAAGATGATGATTAGCGGTGCCAACGTATTGATTTTTGATGAGCCTACGGACCACTTAGATATGGAAAGCATTACAGCTTTAAATAATGGTCTGATTAAGTATCCTGGTGTTATCCTCTTCTCTTCCCGTGATCACCAGTTTGTTCAGACCACAGCAAATCGAATTATGGAGATTTTGCCAAACGGTGAATTGATTGATAAAATGTGTACTTATGATGAGTACCTGGAAAATGATGAACTTGCAAAGAAACGTACTATTTTTGAAGTTGAAACTGACGAAGACGACAACTAGAGTTTAGTGGAAATGATTTCCCATGCCCGCGAGCAGGAAGGACCCGACGCCGAGTGCGTAGCAGAGGCGCTTCGGGGGGGGTGACCTGCGGGAGGGCTAACAACACCTTTCACAGAGGGGCATCCCTAATCTCTCCCCCAGGAGGTATTTTATGGTAGATTTACACACTCATACAACTGCATCCGATGGAACCTATACCCCGACAGAACTGGTTGACTATGCCATAGAAAAAGGACTGACTGCCATTGCCATCACAGACCATGATACGGTGTCTGGTCTTGAAGAGGCCATAGATTATGCAAAAGACAAACCCATCCAGGTAATACCAGGAATTGAATTTTCTACAGAATACAATGGAAAAGATGTGCATATTGTAGGATTGAATATCGACTATAGAAATCCCTTCTTTTTGGAGAAATTAGAACGCTTTATTGATTCCAGAGACACAAGAAACGAAAAGATGTGCAAACTGCTGACTGAGGCAGGTTTTCCTATGACCTTAAAAGACTTAGAGGAGGCTTATCCGGACTCTGTGATTACCCGGGCTCATATGGCTCGATTCATGTACGAAAAAGGGTATATCTCCAATCGTGAAAAAGCCTTTGAAAAATATATCGGGGACAATTGTCCCTGCTATGTGCCCAGGGAAAAAGTAAATCCTGCCCAGGCAATCCGACTGATTAAGGAGGCCGGTGGAGTCCCGGTACTTGCCCATCCTATCCTCTACAAGCTATCCTTACCAAAGCTAGAGGAATTGATAGGGGATTTAATCGCTCATGGACTTGTAGGTATCGAGGCAATTTATTCTACCTATAACCGGGCAGATGAAGCCCTCATCCGGAAGCTTGCCAAGCAGTACGGCTTAAAATTAAGTGGTGGTTCTGACTTCCACGGTAAGAACAAACCCTATATTGACTTGGGGGTTGGACGTGGAAATCTTAATGTGCCGGATGAAATATGGAAGAATCTAAATAACAAACAGAAAAAAGAGTAAGCAGAAACATGCAGTTTCTACCTTACTCTTCTTTTAATATGCAGCACTATTTCATTATCTTCTCAATCACACAAGTATGATGTTTGTATTCTGACCCTTTTTCTGTTGAATAATTGATTCCTACCAGAATGATTTCCCCACTAAACCCTGATATTTTTTCTGAATACTCACGTTTTTTTATTTGCTCTAGGGCAATGCTTTCTGATTGTTCGCTCTTTCATTCTACAACAATTATTATATCCTGTCCTTTACTATTTCATAAGAAAAGGGGGAATTACCGTTCCCCAGGTATCAAATACTGTGTTCTCTCACCTCCGATAAACTTGGCTCTGGTACGGGCACACACCAGATGAGCGGCACCGATTTTATCAACACTGATGCGAACTGGCACTGCCACATCTTTAAGGTGCATTCCAATGAGGGTATCTCCGATATCCATGCCTGCCTCTGCCTTGATATGCTCCACTGCCACCGGTTCTTTCATTCCATGGTATGCCGCTGTGGCAAAAGAACCTCCTGCCTTTGGATAAGGGACCGCATTTACAATTTCAAGGCCCTTTGCTTTGGCAAGTTCTTTCTCGATAATGATAGCTCGGTTTAAATGCTCACAGCACTGGGCTGCCAGATACATCTTCTTCTCTTCTACTGCCTTCATAATTCCTGCATAGATTTCCTCTGCCAGCTCTGGCACTGAATCCGAGCCTATCCTTGCCCCTGCCACTTCACTGGTAGAACAGCCCACCACAAGAATATCTCCTGGATTCGTATTTGCAATCTCCAACAATTCCTTTGCAGCCTGATAGCTTTCTTCTTTTAGACTCATATCCACATCTCCTTAATTCTTTTCAGCTCACATTTTTCCTTAAAAATCACGTTAAATTATCACATTTTTCCCATACCGTTTTTAAAAAAGGAGCAACTTTCGTTGCCCCCTTCTTAACACTCTCATCTGCTTATCGGATTATACCGGATAAGTCTTGTTTGCTTTATTTCCTGCTGTCTGGTCTACTCCTGTCTTTTGTGCCTGACGGTACTTAAAGAAGTCTGTAGCAACCTGTGGGAACAGTGCGTAAGACAATACATCCTCATCCTGTTCCTTCCACTCTGACATTTCAGCTTCAATCTTGTCTAACTCGTTGTCCAGTAAATCTGCCGGACGGCAAGTGATTGGCTTTTTATCTCCAATACACTTCTTCTGCACTTCTTCATTAAATGGCTTCACAGTAGTACCGTATTCTCCGGAAAGAACGGCCTTTGTCTCCTTGGTAGCCATCTTGTATCTCTCACCCATCAATACGTTGAATACTGCCTGAGTACCAACAATCTGTGAGGAAGGTGTAACAAGTGGTGGTTCTCCTAAGTCCTTACGAACTCTTGGAATTTCTTCCAATACATCATAGTACTTATCTTCTGCATTCTGTTCTTTCAACTGACTTACCATGTTAGATAACATACCACCTGGTACCTGATATAACAATGTCTTGATATTCACACCTAATACCTTTGGATTCATCAATCCAGACTCTAAGGCTTCCTCTCTCATTGGACGGAAGTAATCAGCGATTTCTGCCAATAAGTTCTGGTCAAATCCTGTGTCATACTCTGTTCCCTTAAAGGTTTCCACCATAACCTCTGTTGCCGGCTGGCTGGTTCCCATAGAGAATGGTGACATTGCAGTATCAATAATATCCACACCAGCTTCTACTGCCTTTAAGTATGTCATAGAAGCTACACCTGAAGTGTAATGTGTGTGCAACTGGATAGGAAGGCTTGTAGCATCCTTCAATGCCTGTACTAATTCTGTAGCCTTATATGGAACCAACAAACCAGCCATATCTTTAATACATAATGACTTTGCTCCCATATCCTCTACTCTCTTCGCCATATCCATCCAGTAATCCAAAGTATATGCATCACCTAAAGTATAAGACAGGGCAATCTGGGAATGTCCACCCTCTTTGTTGGTAGCCTTTACCGCGGTCTCTAAGTTACGAATATCATTTAAACAGTCAAAGATACGAATGATATCAATACCATTGGCAATTGACTTCTGTACAAAATATTCTACTACATCGTCTGCATAATGACGATATCCTAAGATATTCTGTCCTCTGAATAACATCTGTAACTTTGTATTTTTAAATCCATCTCTTAACTTTCTAAGTCGTTCCCATGGATCTTCCTTTAAAAATCTTAAAGATGCATCGAAAGTAGCTCCACCCCAGCACTCTACTGCATGATACCCAACTTTGTCCATCTTTTCAATGATTGGTAACATCTGTTCTGTACTCATTCTTGTAGCAATTAAAGACTGATGCGCATCACGTAGAACAGTTTCCATAATCTTAATCGGTTTCTTTTCTATTTCTGCCATTTTTATTTCCTCCTAATTTTTTATTTTACCATATACCTTATTATTCTCACCTATTCTACATAACTCCAAAGATAGCCATGAATGTACCTGCTGCCACCGCAGTACCAATAACACCTGCTACGTTTGGTCCCATCGCATGCATCAAAAGGAAGTTGGTAGGATCTGCCTCTGCCCCTACTTTCTGGGATACACGGGCTGCCATTGGTACCGCCGATACACCTGCGGAACCAATCAATGGGTTTACCTTTCCCTTGGTAGCTACACACATAATCTTACCGAAAAGCACACCTGCCGCAGTACCAAAGGCAAAAGCAACCAAACCTAATACTACGATTTTGATGGTATCCCAGTTAAGGAATGCCTCAGCACTTGTAGTTGCTCCTACAGAAGTACCAAGTAAGATAACTACAATATACATCAATGCATTGGATGCTGTCTCTGTCAACTGTCTTACCACACCAGATTCCTTGAATAAGTTACCAAGCATCAACATACCAACAAGTGGTGCTGTGGTTGGAAGAATACAACATACAATAATTGTTACAATAATCGGGAAAAGAATCTTTTCAAGCTTAGAAACCGGTCTTAACTGTTCCATCTTGATTTTTCTTTCTTTTTCTGTTGTCAAAAGTTTCATAATAGGTGGCTGGATAATTGGCACCAATGACATATAAGAATATGCTGCCACCGCAATTGGTCCCATTATGGCAGTCTGCCCCAACTTTCCTGCAAGGAAAATGGAGGTAGGACCGTCTGCTCCACCAATAATGGAAATTGCTGCTGCTGCTTTGTCATTAAATCCAAGCATCATAGCACCTAGGTAAGCTGCAAAAATACCAAACTGAGCCGCTGCACCTAACAAGAAACTTTTTGGATTCGCAATCAATGGACCAAAGTCTGTCATTGCTCCAACCCCCAGGAAAATCAATGACGGGAGAATAGACCACTCATCCAATAAATAAAAGTAATGTAACAGACCTCCAACCCCATTTGATGACTCTTCAATGCTCATCATAATATCCGGGTAAATATTTACCAATAACATACCAAAAGAAATGGGAACCAGCAATAATGGCTCATATTCCTTTTTGATAGCTAAATACAAAAATCCACATGCTACCGCTATCATAACGTAGTTTCCAATACTTAAATTGAAAAAAGCGGTCTGATGCATGAGATTACTAAATGTTTCAAGAATATATTCCATGTTTAGACCTCCTGTATTCTATTTTTATTCACAGGAATTCTTAGTTTAAGGTTGCTAATGTGGCACCTGCATCTACAGAATCACCTACGGCTACATCAATGCTTGCTACGGTTCCGTCTTCTGGAGCAACCACTGGAATTTCCATCTTCATTGCTTCCACAATAACAACTGCATCACCTTTCTTTACAGCTGTTCCAACCGGCGCTTCAATCTTGAATACCTTACCTGCTGCACCTGCTGTCACCTTAATAGAACCTGCACCTGTGGATGCTGCCTTTGGTGCTGCAGCAGGAGCTGCTTTTGGTGCTGCCTTTGGTGCTGTATTCTGAACAACACCTGCTGTTGTTCCTTCTTCTACTGTTACATTATATACATTTCCGTTCACTGTGATCGTATAATTTTTCATTCTATGATTCCTCCTATATTCTAAGCTCTTTTCCATGTGCCATTTTTCGCACGTTTAATGGAACGAATTACAACACCATCTGCACTTGTGCCTTCTGCCGCTGCAATTGCTGCCGAAATTACTGCTACCAATTCTAAATCGTCGGTTACATCTTCTTCTACTACAGGTACCTCCACCGGAGTTGCCTTTGGCGCTTCTTTGACAGTTTCCTTGGTTTCCTTCTTTCCAAAAAGCTTTGGAATCAATCCAAAGAGTGAGATTACAAAACTCATAAATATCAAAACCAAAAATACTGTCCCCATACCGATTATAGTATTCATCCCTGCCTTCTTAAAGATTTCCATCTTTGTCATAGGGCCTTCGTCAAGACTTAGCTCCACAGATGCGCCGTTAGTATCGGCAGTATATACCATTGTGAAATCCTGTTCTGTAAAGTCAAAAGTCATTGTGACAACCATGATGTCATCTCCCAGTTCAGACTCACAGGCAGATACTCCCTGATAATCACCAACCACATCCTTAATTTCATTCCAATGATTGATCAACTGCTTGTCCAAATCACTGGAAGTACTTTCAAGAATCTCCTGAATCTCTTCGTCAGAATAGCTGTCTAACTGCTGAATCACATGATCCAATGTCTGACCATAGTCAAGATAATCATCTGAGTTTAATATTTCATCTGGTGTTGTACTATCTACCGTGGTAGTAGTAACAACCTCCTCTGCCGCATAAGTGCTAACTACCGGTGTTGTTGCTATACATGCTGACATACATAAAACTGCTAATAATCTTTTCATATACGCCACCTCTTAAACCGCACCATGTTTCTTGAATGGACGGTCCTCTCTTTTTGTAAATAACATTTCAAGCGCACCAACAACATACTTTCTTGTGTCTGCTGCGGAAATAATAGAATCCACGTATCCTCTTGCTGCTGCAGAATCTACGCTGTTCTGAAGATTCTCATATTCTTTGGCCTTAGCGTCAATCACATCACTGCCTTCGCCTTCGTACATAATCTTTGCAGCAAGTTTTGCATCCATCATACCAATCTTTGCATCTTCCCATGCATATACAATATCTGCACCAATTGCCTTGGAATTCATAGCTACGTATGCACTGCCAAATGCTTCTGTTGTGATTACATTCACCTTTGGCACACTTGCATTTGCAAAAGCATAGGTCAGTTTTGCCACAGATTTTGCCATGGACTTTTCAGCTTCTACTTCTGCACTAAATCCGGTTACATTTGTCACAGATAATACTGGAATATCAAATGCATCACAGAAATTGATAAATTCTGCTGCTTTCTCACATCCTGCCGGAGTAAGAACCTTAGCATACTTTGTTTCCAGACCTTCTTCTCCATAAACCTCACTTCTGTTTGCCACGCAGCCCACGGTTACTCCATTTAATTTAATGAATCCTGTAACCATTTCCTTTGCATACATTGCCTTTGTTTCCAGGAAGTACTCATCATCTGCAATCTTAGAAAGAAGAATGGAAGTATCCCCTGCACAGTTTGCTAAATCTGAACTTGTTCTGTTTAAATCATCGTTACATTCTTCATAGGATAAATCGTCTTCATTGTTCGCAGGTAACATGGCAACCAATTCGCGAATCTTTGCAAATATTGTTGCCTCATCTCCTACAAAGTCTACAGTTCCACAAGTTTCACTCTGGAAAGAAGCGGATGCAGTATCACATTTTGCCACACTATTTCCCGCTAATGCATTTGGTGTGTTTACAAACAACTTACCACTTTTTTCTTCCATAAGTGTAAAGTCTGTAATTGCTGGCATAACCGCCAATCCACCACCACAATTTCCTAAAATTGCTGTAATCTGCGGAATCACTCCGCTAGCTAATGTCTGTTTTAAATAGATTTCTCCAAAACCATTTAATGCATCCGTAGCTTCCTGCAAACGTAAGCCTGCACAATCCACAAGTCCAATCACAGGTGCTCCCACCTTCATTGCCAATTCATATAAACGCACGATTTTCTTTGCATGCATTTCTCCCACAGAGCCACCTAATACAGACGCATCCTGGCTATACACATAAACCAGATTGCCGTCAATAACCCCATAACCAGTTACTACGCCATCTGCCGGTGTCTCGTTACTCTTCATGTCAAAATCTGTTGCTCTGGCAGTAACCCTTGCACCAATTTCAACAAAACTATTCTCGTCAAGCAATGCCTGAATACGATTGCTTGCTGAGTTTTGTACTGCACTACTCATTCGTCAGCCCTCCACTTTTAATTTATTTAAAAAAGTACAAAAGACTTTTTTACCGATTATAATTGTAAAGCTTTTTAGCTTTTATATCAAGTGATTTTTGGCTTTTTGTCATAAATTCAACATTTTTTAGCCTTCACAGACAATAAAATCTGAAAATCTGATAGAGAGATGATGCAATGTCAATTTTTTTCACCTCTGCATCAGCATAAATGGGATAGCTTTTTATTTTTTCTCCATTTAAATAATAATCAGCAGAGCCTATGCACTGATTCTTTTTTACCGGTGCTTCCAAGTTTTTAGGCAGCCTATATTCTACTTTTACCTGATCCTCCTTCCCAAGGAGTATGGTAAGTTCTTCTTTCTGCATCCAGGGCTTTATTTCTCCAGTGTGACGAAAATAAAATTTTTTCTTTTCCCAATCTTTATTATATCCATCACTTACCAAAATCTTTTCAAAATCCGCTTTTTCCTCATATATATCCTGTTTGTAAAAATTTTCTTCTCCATAGGCTACCATTTTTTTCATATCTGACCATTTATAACTGCGGTTATTGGGCCATCCACAGGCAAGTAAAGCCACAATAAGGGTTCTGCTGTCCGATTCCACCGCCCCCACATAACAGTACCCTGCCTTGTTGGTAAATCCGGTTTTTCCCGTCATAGCCCCTTCCATCATATCCAAAAAAGCATTGTGATTATAACACTGATAACTCTGAGCGCCATCACAATCTGTGAACTGATAATTTTTTGTCCGGGTAATTTCAAGAAATTCCTGAGCTTTGGGGGATTCTTTGATACAATACCTTAAAATCCTGGCTAAATCTGTTGCAGTGATACTATGTATCTTTGTCTCATTTTTTGTAACCACCTGACCATCCAGACCGTTAGGAGTTACAAAATATGCATTTTCACATCCGATTTCTTTCGCCTTCCTATTCATCAAAACCGCAAATTCCTCCACCGAGCCTGAGATATGCTCCGCCAACGCCACTGCCGTATCATTAAAAGACTCTAACATCATGGCATAACACAAATCCTTCACATAGAACTGCTGTCCCTCCCTCATCCCCAGATGTACCTTTGGCTGGCTTACTGCCCGTTTGCTTGCCTGAACCACTTCCTCTGGTCCTGCATTTTCCAAAGTAAGAATCAGCGTAAGAATTTTGGTTGTGCTAGCCATTGGAAGCTGCTTTCTTTCATTTTTTCCATATAGTACCCTGCCAGATTCTCCATCTATCAACACTGCCGCATTTGCATAAATTTCCCTTGGGTTTAACTGTGACAGCGTACTCATCTGCAGGCTGTTTTCAATCAAAATAGTAAGTAACATAACAAATCCAACTTTTACCCAGCTGTTTTTTTTCTGATGTTTCCTCTTTTTACTCCAACCCATACAAAAAAACCATATATTTTCCCATTACTGTTTCTAAAAATATATGGTTTCTTTACTTCTTTTATTCTATTTTATTCTATTTTATTTTTCTTGTAATGGTATGGTATCACTAATTTATTCCATTTACTTCAACACTTAACTCTCCGGTACTTACATACTGCTTATATGCACTTTCTTTTCTTTTCCCATATATATTACACATTACCACCTTCATATAACCTGCACTTTCAGGCACTTCCACCGTGGCATCCATTTTGTCATCCAACAAAGTTCTGCCGATATAGTTTTTCTTGTCATCATAAAAGTAAGCACTTTTTAGACGAATTCCATCTGCATTTGCAATGGCTGTCAAGGAGATATCATAACTGCTGCCTGACGTCACCTTCATACCATCCCCTGATTCCGTGGTAAGCACCACGCTTCCCCAGGGATTCTCTTCTTCCAATCCAGTATCCCCATTTAACCCTATATATCTATAATCCTTTGGACTGCCATATATATTTTGGGATGTGTACTCTGTATCCACAGGACTTGGATTCATCAATCCCTCCACTACTTCTTCATCGGTGCATTTAAGATTTTCTCTGTCAAACAAAACATAATTTTTTCCGTCATCCCACCAAAAACAAGTCATATTATGCTGTTTCGCCCGATACACAAAATTGGCAGCATATTCCTTCTTTAAGCTGGCAGGCTGAAAACTTGCAGGAACTCCAAATTCTCCAATTACAACAGGGACCTTGGTTTTCTCTGATAATTGGTCAAGGCAGGCAAAATCATCCTCTAAGTTCTGATTATAAAAACTAGAGTAACAGTGAACCTCTACTGCCAGATTTCCCGGGGCCACATCTTCTGGTAGCATGAATCCTTCTATCACATCATTACTAAAACTTGACAGATAAGTCTGACAAATCAATAATCTCGTAGTATTATTTCCACCGGTAGCCCTCACTGCATCTACATAGACTTGATTCAGTTCGTTGTTTATTTTAAGATATTCTTCCTTTACTTTCCAACTATTGTCTTTGTCATTTAATTCGTTTAAACCACCAAAAATCAAATGTTGGTCATAATCTTTATAAAACTCTCCAATCTGACTCCACAAATCCTGTACATTCTGTATCACCTTATTCTTGTCTGATGCCTTTGCATAGATAAACTCTCCATCATGGTGAGAATCTAAAATCACATACAACTCCCTGTTGTAGGCATAATCAATCACATCTTTGACACGATATAACCAATCTTCCTGAATTTTTATGTGTCCCTCCTCTTCATAGGTGTTATAATACCAGGTTACAGGCAATCGAATCCCCTGAAATCCAGCATCTGCCACCATATCAATCATTTCCTGGGTTGTGGTGGGATTCCCCCAGGCCGTCTCATAATAGCTTGGGAGATAAAAGCCATCCACATTTCTATTCGAACCATCCACACAACTGTCAAACGCATTTCCTAAATTCCAGCCCACGGAAATATCTTTCAATATCTCATTGCTGCCAACAATCACCTCTTCACTACTCTGTGTTGTTGCTGTTATCTTTTCTGTATCCCTGTTCACTGTCTGCCCTGAACATCCCGAAACTGTTCCCATACAAACAATGCTTAATAAAATTATGAATCTTCTTGTTTTTTTCTTTCTTCGTCCTTTCATTTCTGCTCTCTAGAATCCTTTCACCGAAACTATTGCCAACTAGCGTTACCGTTTCCCAACAGGCTAAACTGTTACCAATTAGCAACTATAGTATAAGCAGTTTTCACAAAAAAATCAATGAATCATTACAACTTTGTTACCCAAATTGAATGAAAAAAGTTACAGTACACAGGTAGGTATTTTCGGCACCGAAAATACCGTACGAAAGACTTCAGGCTACGGATTTTGGCCATTTGGAATGCGA
>CACXGE010000027.1 GCA_902767135.1 uncultured Lachnospiraceae bacterium
GAATGGGTAACAACCCAATGGTAGGTGCTACTGTTGCAGTTGCCGTTTCTATCGAGGAAGCAGCTAAGGCTGGTAAGTTCTAAGAAATCCCGTAAAATCGGCATTTTAGAATGCAGCAAACTGTATAAAAGTGTAGCGGTTGCACACACGTTGCACACATATTGAAAGCCCGGCATATTTTGCCGGGCTTTTTACTGTGCGCCCACAATCAAAATAATGTGAACAGTATCTAAAAGTAATAGATATGAAATGCAAATTAATGAAATAGCAACAAAAATGAAATAAATCTGAAAAAGATATAGAAAAATTGCGAAGAAACGGTTATAATGTAATTCGTAACGTTAGAATCACATTTCATTATGTAGGAAGCGGGATAATAGATATGAGCAAAAGAAAAGGAAAAAATCGAAGCAGGCTGGTACAAAATGGTTCTCTTATTGGAACCTGGGTGCTTTTTTTTATCGCGTTGTTTGCTGGTATATGGCTTGGATATCGAGGAGAAAAGTTAGAACAGGATTATGCAAGCAGAGTATCCCTGGATAAAATCTCTTTGGAGACATTAAAGGAAGGAACTTATGTGGAAGGGACAGTACATACCACTTTGTGTAATTATGGTTCCTATCATTTGTATGATCATTATGTAGTAAATATAGGTGGGGAAGATTCCAAACAGTACATTACACTGCTAAGTAATACCTCAAATAGTATAGAATTGGAAAAACTGCCAACTTATGATTACAAATACCAGGATGACATGGGAACGCTTCAGGAGGGAGAAGGAGAATTTTCTTTTGTAGGAGTGATTGAGCCTTTAAAAGAGGGAACTTTTAATTACGAATATTTAGAAAGTCAGCTGAATACTACCAGTGCTGTTCGGGTGGCAGATATGGTGTCCAATAAGTATGGGATTCGATTGATTGATGAAAGTATTGTCTCAAACACCAAAAATCTATCCAAAGTCTTGTTTGCGTTTGCACTGTTAGCTTTTGTTTTTGTGATTTTGCCAAGCTTAAGATACGTAAGCCACATGGAATATGAGGAGATAGATGAGGTGGCAGAAAGAAAGAAAGCCAGACAACAGACATCTGACCTCATTCGACATTTTTTTGAAAAAGCGCATAAAAATGTAGAAAATGTTGTCATTGAACACAATGGGAATGTAGTTAAGGTTTCCGAAAAAAGAACCGTAGAAGATATGGTGGATTGCTTTTCTAATGCAAGGTATGATAAAGTATATGAAGATTACATAGAAGAGGAGGAATACTACGATATAGATTTCATACAGAAAGACGGAGAGTCTATTCCTGTGAAATTAAGTAAACAGAATGTTTTGCTCTGGTATGGAAACTATAATCGTATGGATTCCAATTCTAGTAATCATATAAAAAGTATAATAAAAAATTGCGGTATTTAGGTATCCAATGAGAAGGGAGAAAAAATGTTAGCAGTACTTTATTTGTTTGTATGTATCCTTACAGGATATGCCGTTTGTAGTTATGTGATACCGGAGGTGTTTGAGGGAAATGTCCGGACCTTTGGAAAAAAGGAGTTGAAAGTGTCACCATATTTTGTGTGGGTTCCCGCGATAACCATCACAGGATTGTTTTTGGTCACATGGACGGTATATCTTTTGGGGAACTTGTTTCATGGATTGAGAACACCACTGATTCCCGCAAATGCGGTGGCAATGATGCTGTACTTGATTGTATCTGGTGTATTGTTGTTTATGAAATTCAAAAAGAAAGAATGGAAGAAACCTGTGTTTTTGTATGACACCCAAAAGAAGCTAAAGGCATACGGAATTGAGGTAGTCTTTCTTGGATTCTTTCTGGCTCTTATGAGTTGGTTAATGTTTTATACATTTCATATCAAAGACGGAAATTTGTGTGTGGGATATACTGTATTTAGTGATTTCTCACCACATTTAAGTATGATTCGTTCATTTTCTTATGGTAACAATTTTCCTACATGGTATCCATATTACTCTGGAATTGATGTGAAGTATCATTTTATGTTTCAATTTTTAACGGGAAATCTTGAATTTTTAGGCCTACCCCTTGACTGGGCATTTAATCTGCCTAGTATTGCCAGTATGGTATTTGTGTTCATGTTGCTATATACACTTGCGGTGAAAATTACTGGTAAAAGGCTGGCAGGTGTTCTGTCCGGTTTATTGTTTGCTTTTCGCAGTTCGGAAAGCTTGTTTATCTTTCTTTCGGAAACTCCGGAAGGGGAAAGTGGATGGAAACGCTTGGTAGAAAATACAGAATTTCTTGGATATACTACCAATGAGAATTGGGGATTGTGGAATCTGAATGTATATCTGAATCAGAGACATCTTGCATTATGTCTTGCCATGCTGTTACTTGTTTTAATCCTGGTACTTCCAAGACTGTATGAAACCTTTGAAATGTGGAAGGATATGTCAAAAGGAGAACAGGTAAGTGTCAAAGAATATCTGATTCAGACATTTTTCACAAAAGATGGCTGGTGTTTTGGCAACCTAAAGATGGCGGTATATATTGGATTGCTGGTAGGCGCAAGTGCCTTTTGGAATGGAGCTGCTTTGATAGCTTTGGTGTTAATGCTATTCTTTATCGCGGCGCTGGCAAGAAAACGCTTGGATTTTGTGGTAATGGCTGGGATTGCAGGGGTTTTATCTATGATACAATCCCATGTTTTCATGAAAGAATCCTCCATTTCGGCACAGTTCTTTTTTGGCTTTATTGCTGAGACAAAAAATATCTGGGGCACTGCAGACTACATATTGAGATTGATTGGACTGCTTGCATTCATGGTGGTTGCAGCATTTTTGTACTACCGTGGTGTAAAGAGATACTTGATTTTTGTGTTTGCCACACCGTTTATCTTCTCATTCACCGTTTCTCTGACGGTGGATCCTACCGTAAACCACAAATACATTATGATGTCATGTATGTTGTTGGATGTTATGGTTGCAAGCTTTATCAGTGATTTTTTGAAGAAAAAAGATGTTTGCCGCTATATTGGTGGGGTGTTGGTCATGGTGCTGTTGACCTCCACAGGAGTATACGATACCTATAGTATTTATGTGAGAAATGGAGAGGGAAGACAGTGTGAATTGAATCTGGATTCAGAAGTGACACAGTGGGTTCACGAAAATGCAGATTCTAAGGATATCTTCCTTACTTCAAATATTACAGTAAATGAACTTACCATGGGTGGCGCCATGCTCTACAATGGCTGGCAGTATTTTGCCTGGTCAGCTGGGTATGATACAGGGTATCGAGACGAACAGACGGCAGCTATGTATTCGGCTTCCACGCCGGAAGAGCTGAAAAGTCTGGTGGAGGATAATGATATCCGGTTTATTGTGGTTAATTCTGATGTGCGAGCATCAAGTGACTATGAGGTAAATGAGGAAAATATTGCAAATACCTATGGAGCAGTATTTACTCAGCCAGACTATGACGGATATTACACGATTTATGATACGGCAAGTGAATTATAAGTCAGTAAACTACAAAGAAACGAGGAGAGATAAATGTTAGGATTATTATACTTGACCATCTGCCTTGTGGCAGGGATATCAGTGGTAAGTTTTCTGAATCCGAAATTATTTTCAAAGGATATGTATTCTTTTGGAAAGAAGAGGATTTTAGTTTCGCCTGTGTTACTTTGGATGCCTGTAAGTTTTCTTACAGGCATTGTTTTGCTAACCTGGTGTGTTTATATTGTGGGAAGGCTTCTTATCAGTACGGAACGACCGTTGGCCTATGCAAATGGGATTGTGATGACGGCAGCCGTTGTTTTGGCAGTGTTTCTCTTTTTCTTAAATAAAAGGAGAAACTGGCATTGTAGGTGTGTGATAACAGAAAAGAAAAATACAATGTGGGAAGTCATTTTCTTTCTTGTGATGACAGTGTTTGCATCGTATTTCATGATTCGCTCTTTTCATATCAAGGATGGAGTTATCTGCGTAGGTTCTCCTATTGCAGGGGATTTTGCTGTACACCTGGGGATGATTCGTTCTTTTTCCTGGGGGGGAAATCTTTTGACAGCCTATAATCTGTATGGGGGTCAGGATATAAAGTACCACTTTATGTTTGAGTTTTTGGCAGGAAATTTGGAATTTTTGGGACTGCCTCTGGACCTGGCATTAAATATTCCCAGCATTTTGTCCATGGTTTTTATGTATATGTTGGTGTACGTTCTCACGGTAAAAATATCAGGGAAGAATCTGGCTGGTTATCTGGCAGTGATTTTTGTGAATCTTCGTAGTTCTGAAAGCTTCTTTCATTATGTAGCAGAAACACCAAAAAAGGAAAATTTACTACAAAAATTGCAGAATAATTCAGCTTATATAGGATATACAGCAAATGAAAGCTGGGGAATCTGGGGCTGGAATGTTTATATCAATCAGCGCCATCTGGCAATAGCAATCGCAGTTTGTCTCATGGTTATTATCCTAATGATGCCTTCCTTATACGGGATGTTTCAAAAACTTCGAAGGCTGGGAAAGACTGCGGAAGGTAAAAATAAGGTAGGGGTGATGTTAAAGGCCTGTTTCTTTGAGATGGATGGTTGGAAGGTCTCAAATGTAAAAATGGCAGTATTTTTGGGAATCCTAGCTGGAGGTATTGCTTTTTGGAATGGAGCGGCTTTGATTTCACTGCTTACAGTATTGTTTTTTATGGCAGCATTAAGCAAAAATCGTTTGGATTACGTGATTGTTGCAGCCATTGCAGGTGGATTGTCCATGTTGCAGAGTCATACTTTTATCGACGGGAAAGCTGTCTCACCAGAATATTTCTTAGGCTACATATTGGAAGCAAAGACAGTGTGGGGAATTCTGTATTTTCTGATTCACCTGCTTGGAATGTTGGTGATTTTGCTGGGTGCAGCATTTATGCACTACAAAGGGGTTCGAAGATACTTGATTCTAGTATTCTTTGCCCCAGCGGTGATTACTTTTACAGTGAAAATGACAAATGATGTGAATGTGAATCATAAATATTTATTTATATCCTGCATTTTGTTAAATACGATAGCGGCAACATTGGTTGGAGATATGATACGGAAAAAAGACTGGATTCGCAATGTTTGTGCAGCTTTGATTGTTGTGATGATGGTAAATACCGGAGTATATGATTTGTATGTTGTCAACAAACTGACACGGGAAGAAATTGCAGTGAAACTGGACGAAAATGCTCCTCTTACACAATGGATTGGTGAGAATGCCACCTCTTATGATGTGTTTCTCACTCCAGAGTATGGCCTAAACCGTGTGACAGTAGCGGGAGCGATGTTATACCAAGGATACGGTTATGTATGCTGGTCCGCAGGCTATGATGTTGACTATCGTAATCAAAAAATAAGGGAAATGTATGGTGCTACATCAAGAGAAACATTAACACAGTTGATAGACCAGGAAGGAATCCGCTACATTATTGTAGACCAGTCCGTGAGAACCAATCCTAATTATATTGTAGACGAAGCTTTGATTGCTTCTACTTATGAGAATGTATATCAGGAAGGTGAGGGGGAAACCCTTCTAAATATATATGATACGGCACAGATGATAGAATAAGGAGATAATAAAAAGGAAGATAATATCTTCCTTTTTTCTTTACCTTTTTTGGGAAAAATGTTACAATATAGTTAACTATAGCAAAATGGAGGGGTTCCTATGAAAGCAAAGAAAATATTAGGAGGTATTTTAGCCATAGCCCTTGTGGTTCAGGGGGTGTGTGAAAATCAATACCTGACAGTAATGGCAGAGGAGAATACATCATTTCGTGTGGAATATAAA
The DNA here is from genome assembly GCA_902767135.1 of uncultured Lachnospiraceae bacterium. Lineage (GTDB taxonomy): Bacteria > Bacillota > Clostridia > Lachnospirales > Lachnospiraceae > RUG11237. The sequence continues at coordinate 5,792 of CACXGE010000027.1, forward strand.
CTGGATGGTGGCGAAAATGATGAGAGAAATCCAAGTAAGTATGAACAAGGCGTGGGAATAGACCATCTGTATGAGCCATACCGCTTTGAACATGATTTTGAGGGGTGGTATCTGGATGGGGCATACCAGATTCCAGCGGATGGGATGGATGAGACTTCCACTGGAGATGTGGTGCTGTATGCAAAGTGGAAAATGTATGATTATGACTATACCATAAATTACAATACACATTACGGGTATAATGGAAAACATAATCCTTCAGGATATTATGAAGGTGTAGGGGTGCGCAATCTGGAGGATGCATCCAGGGTTGGTTATACGTTTCAGGGGTGGTTTTTAAAAAACGTGGAACATCCTTTTACCAAACAGATTTATAGTATATCTGAGACAGAAAAAGGTACCATATCATTGGAAGCAAAATTTGAACCCAATGTATACCAGATTGCATATTATCTCAACGGAGGAAATTTTATAGAAGATAATGAGCCGCCTAAGGAATATACTTACGGGGAAAAATTAAATGAATTTCCAGAACCGGTTCAGCGGGGAATGAGATTTAACGGCTGGTATACCGATGAGGAGTGCACCCAAAAATTCACAGGGATAAAGGAAGATACTATAGATAATCTTACTCTTTATGCAGGGTGGAAAGAGGTGAAAGTCAGCGATTTTGAGTTAGACAAGGTAACGTTGGAGCTTACAGAGGGAGCGGAAGATGTTTTAAAGGTCGGTGAGATTTTTCCGTCAGATGCTTTAGACAAACAAGTTTATTTTTCTTCCGAGAATGAAGAGGTGGCAAGGGTAGACGAGGATGGGAACATCCAGGCAGTAAGTCCGGGAAACACAAGAATTTGTGTTAAAGTTGGTGATGTGGAAAAGTTTTGTGAAATTACAGTAAAGGCAATTCCCACACCAACCTTGGAGCCCACAGCTACCCCTACCATAACATTGACTCCCACACCGACCATAACGAAAAAAGTGTACAAGGTATCTTTTGTACCGTCAAAATACAGCGTAAAAACTACAAAGGTACTGGCCACAAAGCTGGTAATAGATCAGGATGATGCAGTGAAGTCCTACACCAGTTCCAACAAAACAGTAGCTACTGTGAACAGCAAGGGCGTGGTGTATGGAGTAAACACAGGCACGGCAATTATCACGGTAGAGACGAAAAAAGGTGCTAAGGCACAGTGCAAGGTTACAGTAAGTAAAAATGTAGTGAAGACCCAAAAGATTACTTTGAAGAATATAAAAAAGTCAAAGGTTAGTGTAAAAAGAAAGGGAACCTTTACCATAAAGGCAGTGATTTCTCCAAAGAATTCTACCCAAAAACTAAGCTATGTAACATCAAATAAAAAAATAGCCACAGTGAGTGCAAAAGGAAAGATAACAGGAAAAAAGAAAGGAAATTGTGTGGTTACCGTAAAGAGTGGAAGTAAGTCGAAGAAAATACTTGTGACGGTAAAATAACACAGAATAAGTAACATGGATATAAAAGCATATTTACAGAAAAATAAAATTGTTTCTGATGGAGCATTTGGCACATATTTTGGACAACTCTATAAAGATACTAATGTTCTTCCCGAGTTGGCAAATATAACAGAGAAAGAAAAAGTTCAGAGAATTCACAGGGAATATATAGAAGCAGGGGCAAGGTTAATCAGAACCAATACCTTTGCGGCCAATACCATATCATTGAACCGGGATATCCAGGTGGTAAAGCAGATCATAAGGTCTGCTTTTGACAATGCCATAGTAGTGGCAAATACCGCCAAAGAGCAGGTGTTTGTGGCCGCAGATATAGGTCCCATACCAGAAATGCCTTTTGAAGATGAAGGTGATGTGGAGGATGAATACAAAGAGATTATAGATACTTTCCTGGTAGAAGGGGCGCAGATTTTCTGTTTTGAAACTTTTTCGGATGATTCTATGGTGGCCACTTTGGCTCAGTATATTAAAGAAAAAGAGCCAGAAACCTTTGTGTTTGCGCAGTTTAGTCTGAACAAATATGGTTATACCAAAATGGGAATCAGAGCCCAGAGAATTTTGGATGGTTTGGATTCCTGTGAATATTTGGATGGTGTGGGCTTTAATTGCGGAATTGGTCCGGCACATCTAAAGGAAATTTATGGAAAGTTATCTCTGAAAGGAAATAAATTTTACACAGCAATGCCCAATTCAGGTTATCCGGAGCTTCTACAGGACAGGGCAGTTTATTCAGGAAACAGTGACTATTTTGCGGACAGCATCTGTAAAATTGCCCAAAATGGTATCAGTATTCTGGGTGGATGCTGCGGTACCACTCCGGACGATATAAAGAAAATTGCAAAAAGTTTAGATACAAAGCAGGTCTTTGGCAACAGCATTGTGCCAAGGAAAGAAGAGGGAATGATAGAAGAGCCAAAGATAAATTCCTTTATCAGCCAGCTGGAACAAGGGAAAAAGGTGATTTTGGTAGAGCTGGATCCACCCTACGATGCAGAGGATGAAAAGATTATGGACTGTGCCCATCTATTGAAGGCAAGCGGAGTGGATATGATTACTTTTGCGGATTCTCCTATGGGGAAGGCAAGGGTGGATTCCATCATGATGGGAATCAAAGTGAAAAATCAGGTAGGGATTCCGGTGATGCCTCATATTGCCTGCAGGGATAAAAACAGAATTTCTATGAGAGCAGGAATCATGGGAGCGTATTTAAATGGAATAGAAAACTTTTTGTTTGTGACAGGAGATCCTGTACCAGCCGATAGCAGAAGCGAAATCTCTGGTGTGTTCGATTTTAATTCTATTAAATTAATGCAATATGTATCGGAAATGAATGAGGAACATTTTAAACAGAGACCTGTCAGCTTTGGAGGGGCTATAAACTACAACCGTGCCAACCTGGATATGGAAATGAAGAGGGTGGAAAAGAAGATGGCTGCAGGTGCTCAGTTCTTTTTGACCCAGCCGATTTTTGATGAGGAAGATGTAAATAAAGTGCGTAAAATAAAAGAAAAAACAGGGGCGAAGATTCTATGTGGGCTTATGCCGCTAATCAGTTACCGCAACGCTTCCTTTATCAAAAATGAAATTTTTGGAATCAATGTACCGGACGAAGTATTAGAGTGCTTTCGGCCGGATATGACAAGAGAGGAAGGAGAGGCTGCAGGGGTTAAAGTAGTACGAAGTGTAATGGAAAAGTTAGAGTCGATAGCAGACGGATATTATTTTATGTTGCCATTTAACAGAGTTCATCTTGTAAAACAGATTTTAAAGTAATAGGGAAGAGAACATGACAAAACAGGAATTTAAAGCATTAACAGAAAATAAGATAGTAATATTAGATGGAGCAACAGGTTCCAATCTTCAAAAATGTGGTCTGGAATCGGGAATGTGTCCTGAGGCGTGGATTCTTGAACATCCACAAACCTTAATTGAATTGCAGAAAGCCTTTGTAGAGGCGGGAAGTGATATTGTATATGCACCTACGTTTACCGCAAACAGAATCAAACTGGCAGAGTATGGTCTGGAAGATAAACGACGTGAAATGAACCTTGCGCTGGTAGAACTATCCAAGAAAGCAGTAGGGGACAGGGCTTTGGTTGCCGGCGACCTTACTATGACCGGAGAACAGCTTGCTCCAATGGGAACCTTGGATTTTGAGGAACTTGTGGATGTTTACAAGGAACAGATTGGTTTTCTGTGTGAAGCAGGTGTGGATTTACTTGTGGTGGAAACCATGTTAAGCCTTCAGGAGTGCAGGGCAGCATTGATTGCGGCAAAGGAAAGCTGTGATTTACCTGTAATGATTACACTCACATTTAATGATGATGGAAAGACTTTATTTGGTACAGAACCTTCCGCAGCAGTGGTTGTATTAGAAAGTCTGGGGGCAGATGCAGTGGGGGTGAATTGTTCGGCTGGTCCGGATAAGATGATTCCTATTATCAAGGAAATGGAAAGAGTGTCCAATATTCCGTTAATAGCAAAACCTAATGCGGGATTGCCCCAGTTGCAGCCGGATGGAACGACAGAATACAATATGGATTCAGAGGAATTCCTAAAACATACTAAGGAATTGATCCAGGCAGGTGCGGATATTATTGGGGGATGTTGTGGTGCTACCCCAGAGTTTATCAGAAAAATAAAAGAGTATACTGACACCATAGAAAAAAACAAAAGGGAAGAGAAGTCTTTGCGCGTGCTCTCCTCAGAGAGAAAAATTTTATCCATAGAGTTGGATGGAAAGTTTTTGATTGTGGGGGAAAGAATTAATCCTACAGGAAAGAAGGCATTGCAGGCTGAATTAAGAGAGGAAAATTATGAACGGGTTCTTGATTTTGCAAGAGAACAGGAAGCCTGTGGTGCGGCTATTTTGGACATCAATGTAGGAATGAGTGGGATTGATGAGAAGGCAACCATGTTAAAAGTGGTAGAGGAAGTGAGCATGGCCAGCAGTTTGCCGCTGTGTATTGATTCTAGCTATGTGGAGGTTATTGAGGCTGCGCTGCGCAGATATCCGGGAAGGGCTTTGATTAATTCCATCTCTCTGGAAACTCCCAAATTTGAACAGTTGATTCCTATTGCGGCAAAATACGGAGCTATGTTTATCATTCTGCCAGTGTCAGACAAGGGATTGCCGGAGAATCTTGAAGAAAAGAAGCAGATTATTCGCAAAATATATGACAAAGCAATTGCCTACGGAATGAAAAATACTGATATGGTGGTGGATGGTCTGGTTGCTACGGTAGGAGCAAATAAAAAAGCTGCCCTGGAAACCTTAGAAACCATAGAATACTGTAAAAATGAACTAAAAGTAGCTACTATATGCGGATTGTCAAATATTAGTTTTGGGTTGCCAGACAGAAGCTTTGTAAATACCACATTCTTAACTATGGCAATTATGAAGGGGCTTACTATGGCAATTTCCAACCCATCCCAAGAGATGCTGGTAAAATGTGCATATGCTGCGGATTTGCTCATGAACAAAGAGAATGCTGATATGGAATATATTAACACTGTGCAGCGACTGAAGAAAGAAGAAACTACACCAGGAGTGGAGAAAAAAGAAAAGTCGGTCAGAGAACTGATTTACGAAGATGTGCTAAAAGGAAATAAAGGTACCATTGTAGAAAAGACAAAACAGGCATTAGAACAGGGAGAAGATGCATCTGTGTTGTTGAATGATATCTTAATCCCGGCAATCAATCAGGTGGGAGATTATTTTGACCAGAAAAAGTATTTTCTGCCCCAGTTGATTTCCAGTGCAGAGGCTATGAAAACAGCTATCGAGTTTCTGGAACCATATTTGCAGGCAGGGAAAGGTGAGGATAACCTACCCACAATCGTAATCGCAACGGTGGAAGGTGATATTCATGACATTGGTAAGAACCTGGTTGCGTTAATGCTGAAAAATTACGGGTATCGTGTCATAGATTTGGGAAAAGATGTTCCAGAAGAAGTTATTTTGGAGACTGCCATAAAAGAAAAGGCTGATGTGATAGCTCTTTCAGCCTTGATGACAACCACCATGCAAAAGATGCGGGATGTGATTGAAGGTGCAAGAGAAAGGAAAGTCACAGCAAAAATTATCATAGGAGGTGCTGTGATTACCCAGGAATATGCGGATGAAATAGGTGCAGATGGATATTCAAAGGATGCGGCAGAGGCTGTGAAGCTGGTGCAGAGATTATTGGGTTTATAGTGTTACTGTAACCTTTATAGGTAATAAGGAAAGAAGGATTTATGGACAAGCTGGTATCTATGATTATGCCGGTGTACAATACAGGGGAACGTCTGATTCCGTGCCTGGATTCTGCATTGGCACAAACTTACAAAAATATTGAAATCATAATAATTGACGATGGCTCAGAGGATGAAAAGACGAGAGAAATCTTAAGAAAATACGCAGAGGAAAACGAACAGATTCGCCTGTTTACTGTCAGCAATGCAGGTGGAAGCAGCGCAAGAAACAAAGGACTGGAGAAAGCTACGGGAGAATATATCTGCTGGGCAGATTCCGATGATATTTTGGCTCCGGATTTTGTGGAAACTCTGTATCAGGGCATGGAAACAGGAGAGCTGTCTATCTGTGGGTTTAAAGAAGTAAAGGGCGATGTAATCATCAATGAAACTACAGGCTCAAAACAGGTTGTGAGTGCCAAGGATGCCATGACAATGCTCTTAAGGGAGGATTCTTTTAAGGGCTATGTTTGGAATAAGATGTTTCGAAGAGATATCATTGAAAAGATGAAGCTTAGATTTGATGTAAATATTGATGTTTGGGAAGATGTGTTATTTGATTTTACCTACATGACAATGATTCAACAGGTAACCTATCATCCGAAACCGGTGTATACATATATCTATTGGGAGGATTCTCTTTCTCATGCAAGAAATCATGTTCTTGGGGTCAAACGTTCCTACAGTGCACTGGAAGCAGAACTTCGCATGGAAGAGATGTTGACGGGAGATGGTGACCAGGAACTTCGAAGGCAGATGAGTATTCGATATGTCCAGAGTGCTTTGGCTGTGATTCGTAATGTGGGGTATCAGAGAGCCGGAACAAAAGATGAATACTATAGAAAAAGTCTTGTACTTCTTAAGAAGCACAAAAAAACAGCCATGCCATATTTATCAAAAAAGGATAAATTCCTTGCCAATATTTGTTGTGTTTGTCCAGGATTGTTGTTGTTACTTTACAGATTCAGGTAAAGTGGTGTTGACAAATACAAATGGTCTTGCTAAAATGTGAGATGGTAGAAAAAAGGAAGGGAAGAGAATGGTCATGAAAAGACAGGTTTTTTCGCTTCTAGTTGAGAATACTTCGGGTGTGTTAAGTCGTATTGCAGGACTGTTCACACGTAGGGGATACAATATTGACAGCATTACAGCAGGTGTGACAGCAGATGACAGGTTTTCGAGAATCACCGTTGTAGTGATGGAAGATGAAGTTGTACTAGAGCAGATTGAAAAGCAGTTAGCGAAATTAGAAGAAGTAATTGATATTAAGGAATTGAAAGCAGGTGCCTCAGTTTGCCGTGAACTTGTGATGGTTAAAGTGACGGTGAAACCGGAGACACGACAGGAGATCATTTCAATTGCAGATATATTTAAAGGCAAAATCATGGATGTTTCCAATGAGGCCTTGGTAATTGAATTGACAGGAAATCTGGATAAGGTGGAGGCATTTATTAAACTGCTTGAGCCATATGGAATTCTGGAACTTGCCAGAACCGGGGCAACAGGATTGTCAAGAGGAACGGATGACGTAAAAATGTTATAATGTAACAGTATAATTAATTTGTTAACCTAAGACCTTTTTAGGCTGTTAAGTTATAAATACGTATTTATTTTTTAGGAGGAAATGGAAAAATGGCAAAGATATTTTACCAGGAAGATTGTAATCTTTCTATGTTAGAGGGAAAGACAATCGCAGTAATCGGCTACGGAAGCCAGGGACATGCACATGCTTTAAATGCAAAGGAATCAGGATGTAACGTAATCATTGGTCTTTATGAGGGATCAAAGTCTTGGGACAAGGCAGTAAAGCAGGGATTTGAAGTATTTACAGCTGCAGAAGCTGCTAAGAAGGCAGATATCATTATGATTCTTATCAATGATGAAAAGCAGGCTGCTCTTTACAAAAAAGATATTGAACCAAACTTAGAGCCAGGAAATATGTTAATGTTTGCTCATGGTTTCAACATTCATTTTGGATGTATCGTTCCACCAAAGGATGTAGATGTTACTATGATCGCTCCAAAGGGACCAGGACATACAGTAAGAAGTGAATATCAGGCAGGAAAAGGTGTTCCTTGTCTTATCGCTGTAGAACAGGATGCTACAGGAAAAGCACAGGAAATCGCTTTAGCATATGCGTTAGCAATCGGTGGAGCAAGAGCTGGTGTGTTGGAAACAGATTTCAGAACAGAAACAGAAACAGACCTTTTCGGTGAGCAGGCAGTACTTTGTGGTGGTGTTTGTGCATTAATGCAGGCTGGTTTCGAAACATTGGTAGAAGCTGGATATGATCCAAGAAATGCTTATTTCGAATGTATTCATGAAATGAAGTTAATCGTAGACTTAATTTATCAGTCAGGATTTGCAGGAATGAGATACTCTATCTCTAACACTGCTGAATACGGCGATTACATCACAGGACCAAAGATTATCACAGAGGAAACTAAGAAGGCTATGAAGAAGGTTCTTTCTGATATTCAGGACGGAAGCTTTGCAAAAGAATTCTTATTAGACATGTCAGATGCTGGAAAGCAGGTACACTTCAAGGCTATGAGAAAGCTTGCTGCTGAACATCAGTCAGAGCAGGTTGGAGAAGATATCCGTAAGCTTTACAGCTGGAACAACGAAGAAGATAAGTTTATCAACAACTAATCTTTTACATAAAGGCACCCCTAATGTCATGAAACTGACATTGGGGGTGTTTTTCTTGTGTAGGGAACCTTTTTGGGGTATAATAAGAATCAGTGGCAGGTTGGTAACACCACTAGTTACAGGAACGAAAGCATTTTCAGTGAGAAAAAAAGAAAACAAACATATGTTTGGAAAAATGCAAAAAATTAGTGACGTAAAGTGAAACATATGCTATAATTAAACTATATTTTATTAGGGGGAATCGGTATGAGTAGATTTAGTAATACATCCATAAAGATAACAACTGTTGCAACTGCATTGGCACTTTCGGTATCTGCCACAGGGATTCAGACAACAGTGCTGAATACCTACGCATCAGAGCAAATTAATTTTGAAGATTTGACAACAGAACTTGAAATTACAGGGATTGAAAATGCAACCTATACAGGTAGGGAAATCAAACAGGATTTGACTGTAAAATACAAAGGGGAGACTTTGCGGGAAAATGTAGACTATGAGTGCATATATACTGCCAATATAGGTGCTGGGGAAGCTTCTATTTTAATCAGAGGAATCGGTGATTATCAGGGGAGAAAGATTGTTCATTTTACCATTGAGAAGGCCACACCGGATTATAGTATTGCAGGTCAGATTACGGGTACTTATGGAGATTGCCTGGGAGACATTGTACTGCCCAAAAGAGATAATGGAGAGTTTGAATGGTGGGAGGATGTAAAGACGGTTCCAGAGGAAGTGGGAGAGTACAACTATCATTTGAATTTCCATCCTTTTGACAAGGATAATTATAACGATGTGGAAAAATTCATGGTGACAGTTCTGGTAGAACCCAAAAATTTATCGGATAATGATGTGGAGATTTCCGGAATCGAAGATGCCATCTATTGTCAGTCTGCCATTACATATGAGCCTACGGTGAAGATTGGTGAAACCGTATTAGAGAAAGAACAGGATTATACAGTTTCTTTTGACAATAATATCAATGCTGGTACGGCAATCTGCACTATAGAAGGGATAGGGAACTACACAGGAAGAGTGCAGAAGACCTTTACTATTTTAAAGGCGAATCCGGACTATGGAACAATAGATACACTCCAGGCAATTTACAGAGATTGTCTAGGGGATATTAAGCTTCCGGAAAGAGAGAATGGAACTTTTATATGGGAATATAATCAGAGCATGAGTGTGGGAACCGTGGGGCTGAATTCTTCTTATGCTTTGCGATTTGTACCAACAGACAAGGCAAATTTTAATATAATAAAAGATATTCCAGTAAATATTCAGGTATCTAAAAAAGATATCTCTTTGGTAACATTTCCGGAAATGAAATTAAAGACCTATACAGGGGAAGAAATTTTTCAAAATATATATTTAAAGGATGGAGAAATAAAACTGGTAAAAGATAAGGACTATATTGTTACATACAAAGATAATGTAAATGCGGGTATCGGGTCTGTAACAATCAAAGGGGTTGATAATTACAAGGGAGAGAAGACCTTAAAGTTTACCATAGAAAAGGCAGTGCCAAAGTATACGAAACCTGCCACTTTGTCTGCTACCTACGGTGAAACACTTTCCCAAGTGAACCTGCCACAGTGTGACAATGGAAATTTTTATTTTGAACAGGATTCTGATACTATGGTGGGAGATGTAGGCGTAAATGGCTTCACTCTGAAATTTGTACCCTCAGATGAAGACAATTATGTAGCCATAGAAGGGATTCTGGTAAATATTAAGGTAGAACCTTTGGATTTGTCAGACGCCCAGGTGGTAGGGGTGGAAAAGTCCTACAAGGCCACAGGAAGAGAAGTAAGACCGGAAATCAAGGTAATACATAACAAAAAAGAACTGGTAAATAACAATGATTTTAGTGTGGGCTATGCCAACAATATCTATCCGGGAAAAGCGGCAGTAGTGGTAAAAGGCTGTAAAAACTACACGGGCAAAATTATAACATTTTATCAGGTAGAGTAGTGGATAGGTTTGTATCATAACTACAGGAAATAGGAGCAGAGAATGATTGGATTTGTAAAAGGAGAAGTTTCGGATATTGGAGATGACTATGCAATAATTGATGTGAATGGAATTGGGATGATTGTGTACTGCACCAGCCAGGCATTGGTGAGAATGAGAACTATGGGGGGAAGTGTGAAATTATTTACCTATATGAATGTGAAAGAAGATTCTATGACGTTATATGGTTTTTTTCACCAGGAAGATTTGGAGTTCTTTAAGCTTTTGATTACGGTAAATGGAATCGGTCCAAAGGCAGGATTAAGCATACTGAATACCATATCGCCAAAGGATTTAAGGTTTGCAATTTTAGCGGAAGATAAAAAAGCCATTGCGCAGGCACCGGGTGTGGGAACAAAGACAGCCAGTCGTATTATTTTAGATTTGAAGGACAAGATTTCGGTGGGCGAAGCCTTTCAGGTTCAGCTATCTCAGGAGGATGAAGGTGAACTGCAGGAGGATGCAAAAGCTGAAGCAGTTCAGGCTCTGACTGCGCTGGGATACGGTCAGGCAGAGAGCTTAAAAGCAGTAAAGAATGTGGAATTAAAAGCTGAGATGACAACCGAGGATGTGTTGAAGGCAGCGTTAAAATATTTATTGTAAGATGTAGGAGTTATTATGGCAAGAAGAGTTATCACCACCGAGGTCTTGGAAGAAGACAAAAAATTGGAAGGCAGTTTAAGACCTCAAAGCTTAACGGAATATATTGGGCAGGTTAAGGCAAAGGAAACCCTGAAAATATTTATTGAGGCTGCAAAACAGAGAAAAGAAGCATTGGACCATGTACTTTTTTATGGGCCTCCAGGATTAGGAAAAACTACTTTGGCGGGAATTATAGCCAATGAAATGGGGGTAAATATGAAGGTTACCTCCGGACCGGCCATTGAAAAACCTGGGGAAATGGCTGCGATTTTAAACAATCTCCAGGAAGGAGATTTGCTGTTTGTAGATGAAATTCATCGACTAAATCGACAGGTGGAGGAAGTTTTATATCCGGCAATGGAGGATTATGCTATTGATATTATGATAGGGAAAGGTACTGGAGCCAGATCGGTGCGTTTAGATTTGCCCCAATTTACCCTGGTAGGGGCAACCACCCGGGCAGGGCTTTTAACAGCACCTTTGAGAGACAGATTTGGTGTGGTTAGTAAACTGGAATTTTATTCTACAGAGGAATTGACAACCATTATCATGCATTCAGCCAAGATACTTGATGTGGAAATCGAAAAAAATGGAGCTATGGAAATGGCAAGACGCTCCCGGGGAACACCTAGACTTGCCAATAGGTTACTCCGCAGAGTAAGGGATTTTGCTCAGGTGAAGTATGATGGAGTGATTACAGAGCAGGTTGCCTGTTTTGCACTGGACTTACTTGAGGTGGATAAACTAGGCTTGGATCAGATGGATAGAAATATTTTATCTACTATCGCAGTGAAGTTTCAAGGAGGGCCAGTAGGTTTAGATACTTTGGCCGCTGCCATCGGAGAGGATTCGGGAACCATAGAGGAGGTCTATGAGCCGTATCTGATTAAGAATGGTCTCATTGACAGAACCCCCAAAGGAAGAAGGATTACAGAGCTGGGAAGAGCCCATATTTCCCTTGACTAATTTTTAACGATGGCTTATACTAAATTAGTCGTATCTGTTCAGGAACATTGGTAAGATACGTAAATCCGGCAATGTTCAGGGATGCATAATTGTCAGATTTTTTATTATTTATATTTCCCAGGGTCTCAGCAACAAATGTTTAGAATTGTACTGAATAGTTACCGTGGGGCGAAATCATATAAGTGAAAACAGCGGTGCAGGCGAAGGCTTGTATGGCAGTGAAGCAGAGAGGAAGATAGTTATGGCTGAAAAGGTTACTGCCCAGGTTTTGATTGGCGGAAGAATATATACATTAAGTGGATATGAAAGTGAAGAACATCTGCAAAAGATTGCGAATTATGTAAATGGAAAATTGACTGAGATGAAGGAATCAGAGTCTTTTCGTAAGCAGTCTTACGATTTACAGGCTACTTTGATTCAGCTAAGTATTGCAGATGATTATTTTAAGGCAAAACAGCAGTTAGATATTCTGGAGAGTGAAAATGAAAGCAAAGATAAAGAGATTTATGATTTAAAGCATGAAGTTATCTCAACCCAGATTAAAGCGGAGACTACAGAAAAGACAGAGATGCAGTTGCAGGAACAGGTAACGGAGTTGAAGGAAAAAATAGCATCTCTGGAAGCAGAATTAGAGGAATATAAAGAGTTAATTGATTCGTGAGAAGATATTGGAATGTGAAAGTTATGGCTGTCTAGGACAGCCATTTTCTACATAATAAGGAGAGATTATGACAAAAACGGTTGAACTGTTGGCACCAGCAGGTTCTTACCAGGGGTTGGTGGCGGCCATCAATGCAGGAGCGGATGCGGTATACATCGGGGGACAGAAGTTTGGAGCCCGTGCGTATGCCCAGAATCCGGAGCAGGAAAGATTGATTGAAGGTATTGAATACGCTCATTTACATGGGAAAAAGGTACATATGACAATCAATACATTGTTAAAGGAAAAGGAATTACAAAAGGAGTTGTACCAGTATTTGTTACCCTACTATAAGGCGGGACTGGATGCAGTGATAGTTCAGGATGTGGGTGTGGCAAGCTTTATCCGGGAGAATTTTGGAGATTTGCCAATCCATGCCAGTACACAGATGACTCTTACCGGAGAGCTGGGAGCGAAATTCTGGGAGGAGCAAGGAGTAGAACGAGTGGTTTTGGCCAGGGAGCTTTCTCTAAAGGAAGTGGAGCGTATCTGTAAGAATACAAACATTGAGGTAGAATGTTTTGTACATGGAGCTATCTGCTATTGTTACTCTGGCCAGTGTCTGTTTAGCAGTTTCCTGGGAGGACGAAGTGGAAACCGGGGAAGATGTGCCCAACCCTGTCGCCTTCCATACGAGGCTTATCAGGGAAATAAAAGGATTTGCGGAAAAGAAGAATTGTATCCATTAAGTCTAAAGGATATGATGACAGTGGAATATCTGCCACAGCTGATTGATGCCGGAATTACATCCTTCAAGATAGAAGGAAGGATGAAGCGAATGGAGTATGGGGCAGGGGTAGTTGAAATTTACCGCAAGTATATAGATTTGTATCGAAACGACCCGGATAACTATAAGGTTAAGGAAGAGGATATAGAACAACTTTTGAATTTATATAGCAGAAGTGGAAATTCCAAGGGGTATTACTTGCAACACAATGGAAGAGAAATGTTGAGTCTAAGCAATCCTGCATATCGCATGGGTGAGGAAGAGATATTTTATAAACTAAAGGAAATGTACTGTAATGAGCCAAAGCAAAAGAAAATTTCGGGAAAATTAAAAGTTTTTGAAGGTGAAAATTTAGAATTTTGGGTTACAATGGAAGAATATCAGGTCCATGTTACCGGAAATGTGGTGGAGAAAGCCAAAAATCAGCCAATGACCATAGAGAAAATAGAAAAACAGATGAAGAAAACCGGTGGGTCATTGTTCCAGTTTGAAGAAATGCAGGTTGAGGTAAAGGGGGAGGTTTTCGTTCCCCTGCAATGGTTAAATGAATTGCGCAGACAGGCTCTGGACAAATTAAAAGATAAAATTTTAAGTCCATATGCAAGACAGGAAGAAAATAACGCAAAGGAAATAGAACTTCCTTTTGCTGCAGGGAAAAAAGAAAATCACCAGCCGTTAGAGTACAGATATCACGTGTCTGTGGAGACAAAGGAACAGTTAGAGGCAGTGTTGGAGACTCGGACAGGAAGTATTGAGGCAGTTTATGTCGATTGTAGTATATTTTCTCTTCAAGATGAAAAAGAATACATCAATCAGCTTAGAAAGACAGTCCACAGGGGAAGGGAAAAGCACCTTGAAATTTATTTTATGATGCCTGGAATTTTTCGGGAAAACACCCAAATTATATTCGATAGGATTTGGGATGAATTGTCAGGACTTGGTTTTACGGGTATAGTGGTTCGGAATTTTGAAGAATTGCAGTGGTTGAAAATGGCTGATTATTCTGGAAAAATAATTACAGAATTTAATATGTATGTCTTTAATCAGAGAGCAAAGGAGTTTTATTTGCAAAATGGTGTGGATATGATTACATATCCCTTGGAGCTGAATCTGTATGAGATGAGAGATTTAAATTTAAAACAGGGAATTTTGTGCGTATATGGACATATCCCTTTTATGACAACAGCACAGTGTGTCAATAAGACATTTCAGGGGTGTGATAATACAACAAGGAAAAATATCTCTTTAAAAGACAGATACAAGAAAAAATTTCTTGTAAGCAACTATTGTGATTATTGTTATAATGTGATTCGCAATGGAGTTCCTTTGTCCTTTTTGGGGGCCAGAAAACAGGTAGATATGTTAAAGTGTGATAAATTACGCCTAATGTTTACGGTAGAGTCTAAGAAGAAAACCTCAGAAATCCTGGAGGCATTTTCTAAAAATGTATGGGAAAATGAAGAGAAGATTTTACCAGAGATTACCAGAGGACATATGAAAAAAGGAGTAGAGTAATGGAGGTATATTCATGTTAAATTTATTAACAGAATTTTTGAAGTATGTATTTATTGTGATGATAGCTGTATATACTATCTGTGCTTTTCGAAGCGCCTCTGCAAAAACAGAACGGAGAAAAAATAAGTTGGCATTGAGACAGCGTATCATTATGTTTTCGTTTCATGGATTGTGTTTTTTGTTGTTGTATTTAAAGACCATGGATGTACAGATGGTTGTATTTTACCTTGCACAGTTGATATTTTTTGTGGCATTGCCCTTGCTTTACAAGGTAATTTATCCGAAGACTTCTAAATTGCTGCTAAATAATATGTGTATGCTGTTAATGATTGGAAGTATTATGCTGGCAAGGCTG
The DNA here is from genome assembly GCA_902767135.1 of uncultured Lachnospiraceae bacterium. GTDB lineage: Bacteria > Bacillota > Clostridia > Lachnospirales > Lachnospiraceae > RUG11237. The sequence goes on from CACXGE010000027.1 coordinate 21,083, forward strand.
AGTTTTCCAAAAGCAGTGAGACAATTTGAAATTGCTGTAGTCTCATCGATTATAACGTTAGCGATACCTTATGTTTTTCGGAAATTGCATAGTCTGGAGGATATTACATGGGTGTATGCTGTGTCAGGAATTGTGTTGCTAGCCTCGGTATTTATTATTGGACAGGTTACGTATGGAGCAAAGTTATCTTTTGAGATTGCCGGAATCGGAGTTCAGCCTTCAGAATTTGTAAAAATAATATATGTTTTTTATATTGCCTCCATGCTTGCAAAATCAAAGGAACTTTACCAAATTGGACTGACAAGTGTGTTTGCGGGACTTCACGTAATCATTCTGGTAGTCTGCAAGGATTTGGGTAGTGCTTTCGTGTTTTTTGTGGCATATCTATTTATGGTATTTGTTGCAACCCACCGTGTGATGTATTTTGCCCTGGTTACTTTTGCAGGCTGTGTAGCGGCGATTGTGTCCTATTATTTATTCAGCCATGTAAGGGTGAGAGTTCTTGCCTTTTTAGACCCATTTAGTGTAATAGACAGGGAAGGATATCAGGTAACTCAGTCCCTGTTTGCTATTGGCACTGGTGGCTGGTTTGGAATGGGCTTATATGGAGGATATCCAAAACTGATTCCGGTTGTGGAAGAGGACTTCATTTTCTCTGCCATATCGGAAGAATTTGGAATTTTGTTCTCTGTTTGTGTGGTGTTGCTTTATCTGTGCTGTTTTGTGGCATTTGTGCAGACTGCGTTGAGAACCAGAAACCAGTTCTTTTGTCTTGTGGCAATCGGGTTAGCATGTGTATTTGGATTCCAGACGTTTTTAACCATTGGTGGTGCTGTGAAGTTTATTCCATCCACAGGGGTGACGTTACCTTTGATTAGTTATGGTGGAAGCTCCTGCTTTAGTACATTGATTATATTTGCTATAATACAGGGGATTTATATTTCTCTAAGGGAACGTGAAGAAATGGAAAGGGGGGAATATTGATGAAAAATAGAAAAAGGAATCCGAACATGGAAAGAGAACATTTTGGAGAGTACCAGGAAATTCCATATGAGGATGAGGAAAGGGAAGAAGAGTATGATTCCTACGATTTTGAAAGGTCATCGGAGAGAAAGATAAAGAATCCCAATGCCAAGTACATTATGTTTGTCACTTATGTTTTTGTAGGGATTTTTGTAAGTATGTTGGGGTATATGGTTTATTATAATCTCATATGCGCACCAGAAACAATCAATAGTTCGTATAATAAAAGACAGGATATTTTTGCAGAAAAGATTGTGAGAGGAAAAATTCTTGCCAATGATGGGACGATTTTAGCCCAGACAAATGTGGCGTGGGATGGAACAGAAACCAGGGAATACCCGTATGGCAGAACCTTTGCCCATGTGCTTGGTTATTCTGCAAAGGGAAAGGCGGGGATTGAATTAAATGGCAATTTTAAATTGTTAGATTCTCATGCCTTCCTTTTGGAGCGAATAAAGAATACCGTGAAAGGCGAAAAAAATATCGGTGATGATGTGGTATCAACACTTGATGTGCAACTACAGCAGATTGCATATGACTCTTTCGGGAAAAATAAAGGTGCGGTGATTGTTATGGAACCGGAGACAGGGAAAATACTGGCTATGGTTTCAAAACCGGACTATAATCCCAATGAAATAGAAAGTACCTGGGAAAGTTTAAATGAGGATACTTCAGGAGACAGCCCGTTGTTAAATCGTGCAACCCACGGTGTGTACCCGCCAGGCTCCACCTTTAAGATTATTACAACATTAGCATACATCAGACAAAATAAGAATTATGAAAATTATAGTTATGACTGTACCAGTAGTATTACGCAAGATGATGTTACCATCAACTGTTATCACAATAAAACCCATGGAACGGTGGATTTGCCAACATCCTTTGCAAAATCATGTAATTCTTCTTTTGCAAACATAGGCTTGTCCTTAGATAAAGGAAAATTTAAAGAAACCTGTGACAGTCTGCTGTTTAATCAGAAATTGTCACTGCCATTTTCTTATAAACAAAGCAGTGTGACAATTTCTGAAGATTCGGATACGGATGAAGTGATGCAGACGTCTATTGGACAGGGGAAAACTCAGATGACACCATTGCACATGGCAATGCTCACCTCAGCGATTGCCAATGATGGGATTTTGATGAAACCATATCTCATCAATTCTGTTCAGAATTATTCTGGCACGGTGATAAAGGAATATCATTCCAAAGAAATGGCTAAACTAATGACGACGCAGGAAGCAGAAGCGTTGCAGAAGTTGATGCGGGGCGTTGTGACAGATGGAACTGCAAGCAAGTTGAATACATCAAGTTACGAAGCCTACGGAAAAACAGGTTCTGCAGAGTATGGAACCCAAAAGGGAAAAAGTCATTCCTGGTATACCGGGTATGCTACAAAGAATGGAAAAACCATTGTTACAACCATCATTATGGAAGGTGCGGGTTCAGGCAGCGAGTACGCAGTTCCTGTTGCAGGAAAATTATATCAAAATTATTTTTCTAGATAATTTTTTAGAAAATCGTGTTTTTGATTGTGGTTGACTGAAATGGTAAAAAGGGGTATACTTAGAACAGTCTTTCAGCGTAAACAAAGCACGTTAAGAGGACACACCAGGGGTGGAAACGCTCAAAAAACAGGAGGAATTGCAATGATAGAAGCAACGAGCTGTGGTGGTGTGGTCATATTTAGAGGAAAAATTTTATTGTTGTATAAAAATTTTAAAAATAAGTATGAAGGCTGGGTATTGCCAAAGGGAACCGTAGAACAAGGCGAGGAATATAAGGATACAGCCACCAGGGAAGTTTTAGAGGAGACAGGTGTACGTGCTCAGATTATTAAGTATGTAGGAAAGAGTCAGTATTCCTTTAATGTTCCGGAAGATGTGGTTGAGAAAGAAGTTCATTGGTACCTAATGATGGCAGATAGTTATTACAGCAAACCACAACGGGAAGAATTTTTTGAGGACTCAGGGTATTATAAATATCATGAGGCTTACCATTTGTTAAAGTTTTCTAACGAAAAACAGATTTTAGAAAGTGCTTATAATGAGTATCTGGAATTAAAACGCTGTAATTTGTGGGGAAGCAAAAAATATTTTTAATGTATCTGTTCTGAATCTGGGAACAGATGCTTTTTGACAGTAATTGTAAGACCGGGCAAAATCGCTCGGTCAATCTATTCATGGAGTGAATGAATGAAGCGCATAGAATGGTATAAAAAGTTGTATGTATCCTCATCTGCTCAAAATGACAAGAAGAAAATAATGTGGAAGGTAACTCACAAAGCAGGTTTGCTGGACACATATTTGATTATTTTGCCTCAGAATGGGAATAATCAGTTAGAGATTATAAATTCTTCAGAACTTCTGCAAAAATACTACAATAAGTTGACTACATATGTGGTGGGAATTGCTGTGGGATATGAAGAAGCGTTAGGGTTGGTTGAGCAGATGGTAAATGATATTATGATAAAGAAGCAGGAAAAAAATATCAGAGTTTATTTTGAGAGAGAGCTAAAATGTTAGGAATTATATTGGGAGTGTTAAAACTCCTGGGGATTTTGTTACTTCTTTTACTCATAATGATTTTGTTTCTAGGAATTTGTGTATTGTTTTATCCAATATCTTATTGTTTTCAAGGGGAAATCAAAGGAGAGGCAAAAGGAAAGATTGTTATCCGATGGCTTTTTGGAATGGTGAGACTGAAGGGAAGTTACCAAAAGGATACAGGGTTTCTATATGGGATATACCTATTGCTTTTTAAGATATATCCCAGAGAGGAAAAGAAAAAAAGGATAGAGAAAAAATCAAAAAAGGCATCCGGGAAAAGGAAAAAATCAGGTAACGGGAGAGGGGGGGAAAGCCATATTGCAGAAAGCAGTGTGGTGGAAAACAATATGGTAGAAGCCAGGAGACCGCCGAAGGAATCGGCTTGTAGTGACCAGGCAAAGGATGCAGGAAGGATACCGGGAATTGAAACAATAAAAGTACAGGAAAAGGAAGAAAAAACGGGATTTCTTTTCAAACTTCGTGGAATATATCAGGGTGTTGTAAAGAAAATTCAGGGAGTGATTAAGAAAATCCAAGAGATAGGGAAGAATATAAAAAATGCTTTGTCTGAGATAGAAAAATTTTCTGAATTTGTACAAAGCAAAGAATTTAAGGATACCCTGTGTTTTTTGAAGGAACAGAAGCGTTATCTTGTCAGACACATAGCCCCTAAAAAGTGTGTGATAGAGGCAAAATATGGCACCGGTAACCCGGCGTCTACAGGAGAAATCTTGGCCATATTAAGTGTAGTGAGAACTTTTATTCCGGGGCACTGGAGAATTTATCCGGATTTTGAGAATGTTTTATTTGAGGGAAATGCCTGTATCAAAGGAAGGTTTCCGTTGTATGTAATTATCTTGGTAGTATATAGATGCTATCGAAATGACATGATAAAAGAGATATATAGAAAATTTGATTAAAAATGAAAAGGAGGAGCAGAAATGTCAGAATTTAGTTCAACAGTAGAAAGCTTATTTAAAGGGATGGATAGTTTTATTTCGTCTAAGACAGTAGTAGGAGATGCAGTGACTGTGGGGGACACCATAATTCTTCCACTTGTAGACGTAACTTTTGGTGTGGCTGCAGGTGCATTTCAGGAGGATAAGAAAAATAAAGGAACCGGTGGTATGGGAGGAAAGATGTCTCCAAGTGCAGTGCTGGTAATTCAAAATGGACAGACAAAACTGGTAAACGTCAAAAATCAGGATGCAGTGACAAAGATTTTGGATATGGTTCCCGATGTAATCAACAAATTGACAGGAAAAGAAGAAAAAGCAGAGTCCAATCCGGAAGTGGACAAAACAATAGAGGAAATGATGTAACTATTTAATTTTGAAAATCAAAAAAGACCTGAAATTCAGGTCTTTTTTATATCTCAATGTCTAATGTTTAGAATTGAAACCGGATATAGAAAGACTAAGCTCTTTCTACTTTTCCAGAACGTAAACAAGAAGTACATACGTACATTCTCTGAGCGGCACCGTTTACCTTTACTCTAACAGATTTTACGTTTGAGTTCCAAATTCTATTTGATCTTCTATGAGAATGGCTCACGTTGTTTCCGAAATGAGCACCTTTCTGACATACTGCACACTTTGCCATGACTTTGCACCTCCTTGACTCTATTGGCCTAAATTGAACTTTTTTGAGCCCACTTAGGCTCACAACATGAACATTCTATCAGAAAATACATAATAATGCAAGAAAAATAATCAAATTTCATAAAAAATATTATTTTTTGCTAATTTCATAAAAAATCCTATTTCTTTTTTATGGGAAAAAGGGTATACTGTATGTGATTATGCGTATGCATGAAGATGGAATTAGAATCATAGGGAGGTATTGGTATGAAAGCACATATAAATACAGGTCTCGGAGATGTTTTAGTAGACAACAATGTCATTGCTAAATATGCAGGCTCCGTGGCCGTGGAATGTTTTGGTATTGTAGGAATGGCAGCGTTGAGTGTGAAGGACGGACTGTTCAAGCTGTTAAATAAGGAGTCCTTGACCAATGGAATTCAGGTGTCAGTGGATGAACAGAAAAAAATTACCATTGATTTTCATGTGATTGTGGCTTATGGTGTGAGTATTAATGCAGTGGCAGACAATCTTATGGATAGCGTGAAATACAAAGTAGAAGAATTTACCGGGATGGAATTGGACATGATTAATGTTCATGTTGTTGGTGTCAGAGTGATTGATTAAGGAGGAAATTTAGTGATTATGAAACAAATCGATGCACAGATGCTGTCTAAAATGTTCTTGGCAGGAGCAAAGAATCTTGAAGCGAAGAAAGAATGGATTAATGAACTAAACGTATTTCCTGTTCCAGATGGAGATACTGGTACCAATATGACCATGACAATTATGGCGGCAGCAAAAGAGGTCTCCGCACTTACAAATCCAACGATACAGGAGCTTGCAAAAGCAATTTCTACCGGTTCCCTCAGAGGTGCCAGAGGAAATTCGGGAGTTATCTTATCGCAGCTTTTCAGGGGTTTTGCAAAATGTGTAAGTGAATACGATGCTATAGATGTAGAGATTTTGGCAAAGGCTACACAAAAAGCTGTGGAGACTGCATACAAGGCTGTAATGAAGCCCAAAGAAGGAACCATTCTTACGGTTGCAAGGGCGGCAGCAGACAAAGCTTTGGAAATGGCAGAACGAACCGATGATCTGGAGGAATTTATTTCTGAGGTAATGAAACATGCCGATGTTACACTGAGCCAGACCCCGGAAATGTTGCCGGTATTAAAAGAAGCCGGTGTTGTAGATTCTGGTGGTCAGGGATTGATGCAGGTATTGAAGGGGGCATTTGACGCCTTCTTAGGGAAAGAGTTAGACTTGACCATTGAGGGTACAGCGGTAACAAAAACAAACTTCAACACAGAGACGGCAGCTGGGGATATTAAGTTTGGATATTGCACAGAGTTTATTATTATGCTGGAAAAAGAATTTGATTTGGAAGAGGAAAGAAAATTTAAGGATTATTTATCTTCCATTGGAGATTCGATTGTGTGCGTTTCCTTGGATGATATTGTCAAGGTTCATGTGCATACCAATGATCCGGGGCTTGCAATCCAAAAGGCATTGACCTACGGTTCTTTAAGTAATATGAAGATTGATAATATGCGTTTGGAACATCAGGAAAAAGTTATCAAGGATTCGGAAAAACTTGCAGCCCAACAGAAAAAAAACAAGGATGAAGACATAGAGTCAAAAGAGGAAAAGGAAGTAGGATTTATTGCTGTTTCTATCGGAGAGGGGGTAAATCAGATTTTCAAGGACTTAGGGGTTGATTACATTATTGAAGGTGGTCAGACCATGAATCCAAGTACCCAGGATATGCTAAATGCCATGGAACAGGTGAATGCAAAAAATATCTTTATTTTACCAAACAATAAGAATATTATCCTTGCGGCAGAACAGGCAACATACCTGGTGGAAGATAAGAGAATTGTAGTGGTTCCAACCAAGACCATTCCTCAGGGAATTACGGCAGTGATTAATTTTGTACCGGAAAAATCCATTGATGAAAATTTTGATACCATGAAGGAAGAAATCAAAAGGGTGAAGACAGGACAGGTAACCTATGCGGTTCGCGAAACCAGTATTGACGGACATGAAATCAAGCAGGGAGATATCATGGGGATTGGAGACAGTTCCATTTTGACCGTAGGCCAGGATTTGCAGGAGACTACCCAGAAAATGGTTGAAAAATTAATCGACCAGGAGTCGGAGTTGGTGAGCATTTATTACGGAGCAGAAGCAACTGAGGAACAGGCTATGGAAATTGCAGATTTTGTAGAAGAAAACTATCCTGATATGGAAGTAGAAGTACAGATGGGTGGGCAGCCAATTTACTATTATGTGATTTCGGTAGAATAGTTTCCGTGTGCTTATTCCGTTATGTTTGGTAGTAAGAACAAAGCCATCCTTGAGCTAAGGGTGGCTTTGTTTCAGTGGAGAAAAATATATGAATATAACAGACAATATTACAGCATTAAAGGGGATTGGGGAAAAGAGTGCAGCTTTATTTCACAAACTAAACATATATACCATTGAAGACCTGATGCGGCATTATCCTAGAGATTATGAAAGCTATGATATGCCTGTTGGGATACGAATGGTAGAAAAAGATACCCTTCAAAGCATCCGCCTGTCCATAAAGAAAATCGAGGGAGTGAAAAAAGTCAAGAATCTTCAGATATTGAATGCAATAGGGGGCGACAGTGAAAATACCATTTTTCTCACCTGGTTTAATATGCCTTTTTTGAGAAATAAATTATCATCTGGTCAGGTAATTGTGAGAGGGACTCCCTTTATCAAAAATGGTCGTCTGACTATGGAACAGCCAGAGGTATTTACTTTGGCTGAGTATGAGAAAAAGCAGGGGCAGCTTTTGCCGGTTTATCCCTTGACTAAGGGACTCACCAACAATGCTATTACCAAGGCAGTGAAACAGGTAATTGACAGCGGAGTGTTAAAGAAAGAATATCTGCCTATAGGGATTCGAAAAGAGTATGAGTTGGCAGAATATAACTATGCTGTTTCCACCATACATTTTCCCAAGAAATTTGAAGATTTGGTTTATGCCAGAAAGCGTCTTGTGTTTGATGAATTCTTTTTCTTTGTTCTGTCTCTTCGTTTGTTAAAGGAGAGTACAGAGAAAATCAGGAATGAATTTGAATTTTCAAAGGATACCATGACAAATTATTTGTTAGAACATTTGCCCTTTCAATTGACAAAGGCACAAAAAAGAGCCTTTGAGGATGTGAAAAACAATCTTCGCTCCGAGTACGTAATGAATCGGTTGATTCAAGGGGATGTGGGTTCGGGAAAGACTATTGTTGCAGCACTTGCCTTGTGTCTGGCGGCTGAGAATGGATATCAGTCAGCCATGATGGCACCCACAGAAGTTTTGGCAAAACAGCACTATGAATATTTTGAAGAACTAAGGAAGCAATATGATTTGGATATTACCCCCATCCTTCTCACCGGATCCATGACAGCTAAACAAAAGCGGATGGCAAAAGAACGGATAGAGATGGGGATGGCAAATATTGTAATCGGAACCCATACGTTGTTTCAGGAAAGTGTGCATTTTGACCGTCTGGCACTGGTGGTTACAGATGAACAGCATCGCTTTGGTGTAAGGCAAAGAGAGATGTTGATGGAAAAGGGAAATAATCCCCATGTGCTTGTTATGAGTGCTACTCCAATTCCCAGAACACTGGCGATTATCATCTATGGTGACCTGGATATTTCTGTGATTGATGAGCTTCCTGCCAACAGAATTCCAATAAAAAATTGTGTGGTTGGAACTTCTTATCGTCAGAAAGCCTATGAGTTTATAGAAAAAGAGGTCAGGGCCGGACATCAGGCTTACGTGATTTGTCCTATGGTAGAGGAGAGGGAAGGAAGGGAAGCAGAGAATGTAGTTGACTATGAAGAAAAATTAAAAGAGATTCTCCCAACAGATATCCATGTGGAATGTTTGCACGGTAAAATGAAACCAGGAGCCAAAAATGATATTATGGAGCGTTTTGCATCCAACCAGATTCAGGTGCTGGTATCTACTACGGTGGTGGAAGTAGGGGTCAATGTTCCCAACGCAACGGTTATGATGGTGGAGAATGCAGAGTTGTTTGGACTTGCCCAATTACATCAGCTCAGAGGAAGAGTGGGAAGAGGAAGTGCCCAGTCTTACTGTATCTTTGTCAGTGGAAGTGAGAAAGAGGAAACAAAAAAACGTTTAGAAATTCTGAATAAATCCAATGATGGATTCTATATTTCATCAGAGGATTTAAAACTTAGGGGACCAGGCGACTTATTTGGCGTACGGCAAAGTGGGATTATGGAATTTAAAATCGGAGATATTTTTACAGACGCTGCAATTTTACAGGCTGCCGCAGATATGGCAGGAGAGATATGCGAAAATAAGGAAGTATTAGAACAACAGGAATATTGGGAATTAAAGAAATGTCTCAAACGATATTTAGATGGAGAGAGCACATCTTTAAGTTTGTAAGAATATTTTATGTTTTTTTGTGACGGGTGTGATATAATGTAGATATGAGTGAGACGTAGTATTTATTCAGTGTTGGTTTTGGCATTTACTGCCCAGACCGTAGGAAGATGTAGATGATACAAAATCGGACAATTTTGTATGCGTCAGCATTGCCCGATTTGCCCATTTGTTCAGTGGTTCTGAACAGATGCGTTACGTAAATATTTTGAAAGGGGAAGATTTATGGTACAAGCATACACAAACGAACAGTTGTTTTCCATCGCAAAAGAAAATTATAACACATTGCTCTACCACTGTAAGGTCCTTGAAGTGGAAGGGTATTGGGAGGAACCGGAAAAATTATTAAAGTATACTATCAGTGAAGCTTTGGATTTGTATGTTCAATCTTTTTTGCTGTTGTATCCAGTATATAATAACAGGATGACAGAGGAAGAGAGAAAATTCCTACTTTGTGTGACAGACAGAAATATGTTGTCCATAGCAGAAGAAGGGCCGATTTTGGAAGAATCCATTGCCCAGGCGGAAAAAATGATAGCTTCTCCACCAATTTTAATGCAGTTGTGTTCCTTAAAAGACACGCGCAGCGAAACGAACCTGGCGGAAATGTTTACCGAGACTTTACTGAATATATTTATGGCCATGGCTTATTTGAACCAGGAGAAGGGAACGGCAGCAGTCAGCTACATACGAGCTTATTTTAAAGAGGTACAGGCTTTTATCACAGGAGATTTGTTGTATTTAAAAGAGATTGACGAAAAATATATGTTCCGTAAGATTTGCAGTGAGCATTTTGAAAGAGGACATTTATTTGATGAAAAAGCATCCAGGGCTCAAATGAAAAAGAGAAAAGAAAAGCAACAGCGGGAAGCTGAAAGGATTGCCTTAGAGGAAGCCAAAGAATTGGAAGAGATGGAAAACGATGACAATCTTGAACTCCAAAATGAGGACAATATAGAGATAGAACTTCAGGAGGTAGTCTTTGAAGGTTCCGAGGAAGAAGTTGAGACCCAGGTGGTAAGAGAACAGACCATTCCCTCCAAAAAAGAAGTGGTGCTGTCGGAGGAAGAGATTGCCAAGGCTGCCCAAAAGGCAAAGATGGAAATGGAAGAAGTGAAAGAGGCAAAGAGAGCCGCTGCGTTAGAAAAACTGATGAACGAATTAAATAATCTGATTGGTTTGGAAAATGTAAAAAACGAAATGCAGTCCTTGGTGAATCTAATCAAAGTCCGAAAAATGAGGGAACAGCATAATATGCCGCAGATGGAAATGTCTTATCACATGGTATTTACCGGAAATCCGGGAACAGGAAAAACTACCGTGGCAAGGATTGTGGCTGGTATCTATAAGGAACTTGGAATTTTGTCCAAAGGCAATTTTATCGAAACAGACAGGGCAGGGCTGGTAGCTGGATATATTGGACAGACAGCCATGAAGGTAACAGAGGTAGTGGAGAAAGCTAAGGGAGGCATTCTTTTTATTGATGAGGCATATTCCTTGAGCAGTCATGATGGTTTGGGGGCTGATTTTGGCACAGAGGCTATTGACACGTTGGTAAAGTTAATGGAAGATAATCGAAATGACTTGGTGGTGATTGTGGCTGGTTATACAGAAGAAATGAAGGATTTTTTAAAGTCAAATACAGGACTGGTATCCAGATTTAATAAATTTGTGGAATTTAAGGATTATTCCAATGAAGAATTGCTTAACATTTTAGTACAGATGGGGAAAAAATCGGCCATGGAATTCACAGAAGATGCATTGGAACATGTAAGAAAAATGTTGGATGAAATGACAAAGGAAAAGAGACAGGTGTTTGGAAATGCCAGAGGAATCCGCAATGTATTTGAAAAAATTGTAACCAATCAGGCAAATCGAATTATTGTGCTGCCGGAGCCAACCATCCAGGAATTATGCCAGATTACATATGTGGATGTGCTGGGAACTATCACATAAACCTATTATTTATAAGATTTTAGATGTGGGAACAGAAATGAAAAAAAGCGTTGGCCATGTGCCAACGCTTTTTGTAAAGGGTTATGTAATATTAGAATAACTTTTTCTCCATTGCAAGTTTATCTACGGAAAATTCTAATGCCTCGGCAGCATTGATGCGCTCTTTAGAAAATAAATCGTAGATGCAGTCATCCATAGTCTGCATTCCGATTTTCTTATTTACCTGCACAATAGAGTCAATCTGGTGATTCTTACATTCACGAATCAAACTCTTAATCGCAGGGGTACCAAGCATTACCTCAAAAGCAGCCACACGACCCTCGCCGTCGGAGGTAGGAATTAACTGCTGGGAGATAACGCCCTCCAACACGAAACCAAGCTGTGTACGAATCTGTTGCTGCTGGTGAGGTGGAAATACGTCAATAATACGGTCAATGGTAGCAGAAGCACCGATGGTATGTAAGGTAGAGAATACCAGGTGACCGGTTTCGGCAGCAGTGATAGCTGTGGAAATAGTGTCAAGGTCACGCATTTCTCCTACCAGAATAACATCCGGGTCTTCACGTAGTACCGCACGAAGAGCGTTGCCGTAGGACTGGGTGTCAAGGCCGATTTCTCTTTGGTTTACAATACAATTTTTATGTGTATGCAGGTATTCAATCGGGTCTTCCAGTGTTACAATGTGTGAGGTTTTATTCTGATTGATAATGTCAATCAGGGAAGCAAGTGTGGTAGATTTACCACTACCTGTTGGCCCAGTGACAAGAACCAAACCTCTTTTTCTCTTTGTCAGATTGATTACTGCTTCTGGTACGCCTAACTTTCTGGCATCAGGAATCTTTGTGGTAATGGTACGCATTACAGCAGCAAGGGTTCCTTTTTGTTTGAAAATATTAACACGAAATCGTCCAATAGAATCAATGGCATGGGAAAAGTCCACTTCCCCTTTTTCATCAAGAATTGCCTGAGTACGCTTATCTAATATGGGGCGTAACAACTCAACGGTATCCTCGGCACTTAAACGTGGATAAGGCATGGTCTGTAATTCACCATGCAAACGCATTTTTGGTGGAATACCTACTGAAATATGTAAGTCAGAGGAACCGTTGTTCATTGTGGTAGTCAATAAATCTTCAATTGTAAAATCCATAGTCATATCTCCCTTATTTTTAATAATTCTGATGTAAGTATAAATGTTTATGACATTCTATTTTATACACTTATCTAAAAGTATACTGAATATTGATGAAAATATCAAGGGAATTGTATAAAAAAGTTGTGATTTTGAATAGAAATTTATCATTATTCACGAAAAATAAGTGGTTTTTTCCTACTATACAAAAATTCTGCTGTTTGATATACTGATATACGTGTAAATGTGTATTTGAAAAGATATGTAAGTTTATAAAAAACAGTATGGAGGAAAAACTGTGAGAAAACAGGCGTTGTCAGATGAGATTTTATTAAAAATAGATAAACCGGCACGATATATTGGAAATGAAGTCAATTGTATTGTGAAAAATAAAGAGGAGGTAGAGGTTCGTTTTGCTATGTGCTTTCCGGATGTGTACGAAATAGGAATGTCACATTTGGGAATCCAAATATTGTATGATATGTTTAACCAGTGGGAGGATGTATGGTGTGAACGTGTATATTCTCCATGGATGGATTTGGATAAAATTATGAGAGAACAGGATATTCCATTGTTCGCTTTAGAGAGTCAGGATAGTGTGAAGGACTTTGACTTTTTAGGAATCACCATTCAGTATGAGATGTGCTATACCAATATTTTGCAGGTGTTAGATTTAAGCAAAATTCCATTGTATTCTGTGGACAGAACCTGGGATGACCCCATTGTCATTGGCGGTGGCCCATGCGCTTACAACCCGGAACCGTTGGCGGATTTCTTTGATTTGTTTTATATGGGAGAGGGGGAAACCGTTTACCGCAGATTGGTGGATTTGTATAAGGAATGTAAAAAGAAGAATGTGTCCAGAGAAGAATTTATCCGGGAAGCTGGAAAAATTCCTGGAATCTATGCTCCTTCCATGTATCAGGTAGAGTATAAAGAAGATGGAACCATTCAAAGATTTTATCCTAAATATGAGGATATGCCAAAGAAAATTAAAAAAGAAATTGTGATGGATATTACCAATACCTATTATCCGGAAGCTCCTGTGGTGCCGTTTATCAAAGCAACCCAGGACAGGGTGGTATTGGAAATTCAAAGGGGGTGTATCCGGGGCTGTAGATTCTGTCAGGCTGGTATGGTTTACCGTCCGGTGAGAGAACGGGATGTAGAGATGTTAAAAGACAGAGCCTATAAGATGCTGAAAAATACCGGACATGAGGAGATTTCCTTAAGTTCTCTAAGTTCTAGCGATTACTCCCATTTAGGAGAATTGGTGAATTTTTTAATTGATGAATTTAAGGGGCAGGGAATCAATGTATCTTTGCCATCCCTTCGAATCGATGCCTTTGCCTTAGATGTTATGAGTAAGGTGCAGGATGTGCGTAAAAGTTCCCTTACCTTCGCTCCTGAGGCAGGTTCCCAAAGAATGAGAGATGTGATTAACAAAGGTCTCACAGAGGAGGTAATCCTCCGGGGGGCAGGGCTTGCTTTTGAGGCAGGATGGAACCGGGTGAAGTTGTATTTTATGCTGGGACTGCCGACGGAGACAGAGGAAGACATCAAGGGAATTGCTTATTTGTCAGAGACAATCGCAAAGCGCTACTACGAAATTCCCAAGGAAGAAAGAAATGGAAAAGTACAAATTGTGGCAAGTTCTTCCTTTTTTGTGCCAAAGCCTTTTACCCCATTCCAGTGGGCATCTATGAATACCAAGGATGAATTTTTGCATAAGGCACACATTGTGAATTCTACCATCAAGGAACAGTTAAACAAGAAGAGTATCAAGTACAATTGGCATGAGGCAGATGTGACGGTATTAGAGGGGGTGCTTGCCAGAGGTGACAGAAGAGTGGGTAAGGTGATATTAAATGCCTATAAAAATGGAGCCTTGTACGATGCCTGGTCAGAAACCTTTGACAATGAGATTTGGATGAAGGCCTTTGAGGAAGAACAGGTGGATATCATGTTCTATACCAAAAGAGAACGGGATGTGGAGGAGATATTGCCATGGGATTTTATCGATGTAGGTGTTTCTAAGGAATTTCTTAAGAGAGAGTGGGAACGTGCCAAGAGTGAAGTGGTGACCCCTAACTGTCGTATGGAATGTCAGGGATGTGGAGCAGCAGGCTTTGGAGGAGGTGTTTGTTTTGAAGCTAAGAATTAAGTTTACGAAATCAGGTGTTATGGTCTTTATTGGGCATCTGGACATTATGAGATATTTTCAAAAGGCAATGCGCCGGGCAGAGATTGATATTGCGTATTCCCAAGGATTCAACCCACACCAGATTATGTCTTTTGCACTACCCTTGGGAGTGGGCGTCTATAGCGATGGAGAATACCTGGATATCGAGGCAAACTCTGTAACTTCCTCTGAGGATATGAAAGCAAGGTTAAATAAGGTGATGGTAGAGGGTGTGACAGTAGAGAGTGTGCGACTTCTTCCAGAGGGAACTGCCAATGCCATGAGCGTTGTGGCAGCGGCAGACTATATTGTAGATTTTAGAGAAGGTCATCAGTTAAAGGGCTTTGATATGGAAGGGTTCTTAAAATTTTGTGCCCAAGATTCTATTGTGGTGACAAAACAGACCAAGAAGAACACTCGGGAAATTGACTTGAAGGAATATATGTACCGGATAGAAGAGAAAGATGGAAAAATTTATATGATGATAGGTGCAGGAAGTGCCAATAATATTAAGCCGGATTTGATTATGAAGGCATATGCGGATAGTATCGGGGAAGAACTAGATGAACTTGCCCTAAAAGTGAAACGTCTGGATTTGTATGGAGACACAGCAGACGAAGAGGGAGAACACAATTTTGTATCCCTGGAAGATTTTGGAGAAGAGTTTCATGAGTAAGGTTGTGATTACCAAACTTCATAAAGCTTTGGTGGCAGCAGGATATGAGGAAAACCGTCCTGTGTGGTTTGAGTGCCGGGCGGAGAACCAACCTTCCGTTCTGGGAAATATTTATGTGGCAAAGGTTGTGAATGTAGTAAAAAATATACAGGCAGCTTTTGTCCAGATTAGTCCGGAACAAATGTGTTACTATTCCTTAAAAGAAAATACAGAGCCGATTTTTGTAAAACAGCAATGCCAGGGAAAACTGGTGCAAGGGGATGAAATCATTGTCCAGATAGAAAAGGAAGCTTTGAAAACAAAGGACCCGGTGGTTACAGGAAAATTAAATATCCCAGGGAAATACATGGCATTGACCACAGAGGATAGAGGAATTGGAGTCTCCAAAAAGTTATCTGTCAAACAGAGAGCAAAATTAAAAGAGTTTTTTGCCACGTTATATAGAAAACAGGAGTCTTTTGGAATTGTGGTTAGAACCAATGCAGCTTTTGCTACGTTAGAAGAGTTGGAACAGGAATATGAGTATTTAAAGGAGCAAATGCAGGGTATTATCGAAAAGGGTATTTACCGGACAGTATACAGCAGGCTCTATGAAGCAAAAGATTTTTATATGGAAAGAATTCAGGATATTCCCATGGATTCCATGGAAAAGATTGTGACAGATCAAAGGGATGTCTATGAGCAATTGTTGGAATATTACAAAGCCTATGGTTTACAGGGAGCCATGGAGGGAAAACTGGTGTTTTACCAGGATGAACTATGCCCCCTTAGTGCGCTGTTCAATCTTAAACGTGACCTAGAACGGGCATTGAGTAAACAGGTATGGATGAAGTCGGGAGCCTACCTGGTGATAGAGCCTACGGAGGCTTTGACCGTTATTGATGTGAATACAGGAAAGTTTACAGGAAAAAATAAAGACAGACAGCAAACCTTTTTAAAGATTAATTTAGAAGCAGCGAGGGAAGCTGCTTTGCAGATACGGTTGAGAAATCTGTCGGGAATCATTCTTATCGATTTTGTGGATTTGGAACAGGAAGAGGACCGTGAGACATTGGTGCAGGCGTTGGAGCAGGAACTGGCAAAGGATTCCCTGCCGGTAAATTTTGTGGAGTTGACCAAATTACAACTGGCAGAAATCACCAGAAAAAAGGTAAAAAAACCGTTGCATGAGCAAATAAGTATACAGGATATCAAAGGATAATATAAATCATTTACCAAGAAAGTTTACAATGAATTTTATCCGTTGGGAGACGGATGGAAGAGTCATGGTGAAAAGGGGAAGTGAATAGAAATGGAATACATCAAGGTAAGTAAAGGAAGAAGAAAAAAAATTTTGTCTGCAATGCTTGCGTTTACTGTAGGTTGCACTAACATGGGAGTGAGCGGTTGTTTTGCAGGTCCGTTGGGAGATGAAAAGGAAATTTTAGAGGAAGCCTTGGTCGCAGAAAAAGTAATAGGGGCACAGAATTCTACAGAGGATAAATTCACCTGGGACAATGCCACTGTATACTTTGCCCTGACAGACCGTTTTTATAATGGAAATGTCCAAAATGATCATTCCTACGGACGTTCTGTAGAAGAAGCAGATGCAGAAAATTATGCCACAAGAGTAGGCACTTTTCACGGCGGAGATTTGGCAGGGTTGACTTTGAAGTTGAAGGAAGGATATTTTGATGATTTGGGTGTGAATGTCATATGGATATCCGCCCCGTATGAGAACTCCCACGGTGCTGTCTGTGGAGAGGGATTCAAATATTATGCGTATCATGGATGCTGGCCCTTGGACTTTTCACAGTTAGATGCCAATGTGGGTACTGAGGAAGAGATGGCAGAGTTTGTAAAAACAGCCCACCAACATGGAATCCGGGTGGTATATGATGTGGTAATGAATAATGTAGGATATGCGGACCCGATTACTGTCAGTGAGTATGTAGGAGATGGTGCACTGACTTCCGATTGGAAAACGTTTTATTACGGAATGGATGAAGAAGGTTACCGCTGGTATCACAATTACACTTCCGAGACAGAAGACGGCATTGCCATTTTAAATTCCGGCTCTAGTAGCTGGATAAGAAGCTGGTGGGGAACCGACTGGGTTCGCGCTGTTACCAGTAGGTTTCAGGGATATGAAGGAAATGAGAGCTATGTAGATAATCTGAAATGTTGTCTAAATGGTCTTCCTGATATCCGGACAGAAGATGAATTTGATTATTCTATTCCTACAATTTTGAAGACAAAGTGGACCATAGAAGGTAATTACGGCACCAAAATGGAAGAATTAAACGGTTTTTTTGAAACATCGAATCTCCCAAAAAGAAATGTAAACTATGTCATTGCATGGCTGTCATCCTATGTAGAAAACTATGGAATTGATGGATTTCGCTGTGATGCAGTAAAGTACGTGGAGCCAGAGCATTGGGCTACCTTAAAGGAAGTATGCAATGAGAGATTGCAGAAATGGAGAATGGCAGAAAAACAGAAAGAAAACCCGGATCCGGCCTGCAATTGGGATGAGAACTTCTGGATGGCAGGAGAAATTTATGGTTGGTCCGGTGGAAAAAATAGCTATCTTACCTCGGGGGGATTTGACGCTTTAGGTAATTATGGTTTTCAGTCAAAGGCAGGGAAAACAGGAGCTGATTTGGAAACCACCTATGCAGACTATGCCAATACAGTCAACAGCAATGCAAGTCAAGGGTATAATTTATTATCCTTTGTCTCATCTAACTCTGCGGGGTTGGGAGCTCTAGGATCGTACGATGGCACCTCAGTTTTCAAAAATACAGGTGCAGCTTTGTTGCTCTGTCCGGGAGCAGTTCAAATCTATTATGGCGATGAATATGGACGGGATGCTCAAGGTGCTTTGGATGAACAGGGATGGAATTCCCAGATGGAGTTTGGCAAGAATACAGAACAGCTGACCAATTGGCAGAAAATTGGAAACTTCAGAAAGAATCATCCGGCTGTTGGTGCAGGTGCTCATACCATGTTGTCTAAAAGTGTGTATACTTTTTCCCGAACTTATCATGTAGGTGAATCGGACGAAGATAAGGTAATAGTAGCATTGCCTGTGGTGGCAGGAGAATACGATGTGAATGTGGGAACTGTCTTTGAAGATGGAGAGACAGTGAAAGATGCATACTCAGGAAAAACTTACATAGTTCAAGATGGAGTTATATCAGCAAGTTGTGATGATAATGGTGTGATTTTACTGGAAGCAGTAGAACCTTATGTGGCGGCAACTATCACCAGGGGAAGTTCACCTTTTGCAACGGAAACCATTGAACTTACCTTGTCGGCAGCTGGAACCACAGAAAGCTACTACGCTATCAACGGGGAAGACAAGGTTGCTTATGATGATGGAGATAAGATTGAAATTGGTGCAGGTTCTGCCTATGATGAGATAACCAATGTTACCCTTTCGGCGAGAACTAATGATGGTTCATTTATAGAGCAGAGTTATATCTATATTAAGTGTTCAGAACCTGAGGTGGATTGTAGAACAGGTATCAGAGTGCTGAAGTCAGAATTTGCAGAGGCACCATATTGTTTTGCGTACATTGGTAATGCCACAATTTTGAATGGGTCATGGCCTGGAAACAGGATGACTTCCCTGGGTGATTACTGGGTATTTATTCCAGATGCAGAGCAGGATTTTTCTTTTATTCTTTCGGATGGCACAGGTTGGCGGAGCCCTGAAGAAAGTCAACCGGGTTTAGAGACCCAAGGAAATACTTTGTTTACCAAGACTACAGGGAAAACCACACAGCTTGCGGGTAGTGCAGGAAGGGTGAATGTAAAATATGTAAATGAAGCTGGAGAGGAATTAAAGACTGGAGTGTACCGGATAGGTGGGGTGGGTGATACCTATGAGACCAGTGCTCCGAAAAGCATCAATGGGGCACGGTTGATTTACAGTTCTGGAAATACTACAGGTACTTTTACTGAGGAAACCATTGAAGTGATATATACATACCAAGGGGGAAATGTGGCTACATCCACCCCGACGGTGACGAACACCCCAACTCCAACAGTGACGAACACCCTAACTCCGACGGTGACCAATACGCCAACTCCAACGGTGACCAACACGCCCACCCCGACGGTGACTAATACGCCAATTCCAACGACTACAATGGCTCCAGAGGTAACGGAGGAGGTTGTGGTTACAGGAATTCCATCTGTAACGCCAGAGCTTGCAAAAGGAAAGATTATTTTGCATTGTTATAGTAAGGAAGGACAGCCAGTGATGGTATACCAGAACCGAAACGGAGTGGCGGATAGGGAATACATGGTGCAGATGTCCTATGAAGAGAATAATTGGTTTACCTGTACCATGGACCAGACGGATATGATGCAGGTGCGCTTTTACTGGGGAGATGGTGAGACTTCCACAGAGTGGTTTGAAGTAACCAATGGAGAATGGTGGTATTTAGACGAAATGACTCAGGAAAACTTACAGATAAAGACCCCGGATGCTACATTGACACCTACGATCACCGGTGGGGGAGAACTGACTCCAATGGTGACGCCCACTTTGGCGCCAACAGCAACCTTAACACCGACCGCGGAGCCAACTCCCACCTTGACCTCGAAGCCGGAGAGTACAGTAACTGTCACGAAAGCCATAAAACCTACAGCAAAGCCTGCCACTGTAAGCTATCGGGTAACTTATCAGGGAAACGGTGGGAAAATTGGGAACGTAACATTAAAAACCGCCACCAAAAAGAAAAATGAAATTTTAGGAACTCTCCCTACACCAAAACGAAGTGGCTACCAGTTCTTAGGGTGGTATACGAGAAAGACAGGTGGAAGTAAGGTAAGTGGTCAGCTTAAAGTGCAGGGAAATTTAACTTTGTACGCTCAATGGCAAAAGAAGTTAGGAAAAACCAAGATTACTGTGACTGCTGATACCAAGCGTTCCTATAAAGTCAGCTTCAAAAAGGTGAAAGGTGCCAAAGGATATGAAGTCTACCGTTCCACCAAGAAAAAGAGTGGATATAAAAAGATTGCTTCCCTTAGTTCAAAAAAGAGTAATTATGTGGATGAAAATCTGGTTAATAAAAAAACGTATTACTACTATGTGTTGCCTTACCAGACAGTAAACGGTAAGAAATCCTATGGAGCAAAATCCAATGTAGTAAAGAAAAAATGCATTATGCGCCTAAACCAGCCGAAAATGGACCCGCCAGAGTACAATCCGATTACAAAACATCTTGACTTATCCTGGAAAAAGGTGGAAAATGCACAGTATTATAAAATATATTGTCAGCGTGGTGTAAAGGATGCCCAAGGTATCATACGATTAGGAGACAGTGTTTTCGTAAAGAAAATTACCAAGACAGGATGCAGTGTGGATGTGTCTAAGTATGAGACATCACAATATTGGTACCATTTCAGTGTGGTAGCTTGTACCAAAGATGGGAAAATAGAGATTATGTCAAGTCCTTCATCAGATAAATATGTTTTGGGAAGGTAGGATGGGTATCGCATAGTTAGTTTAAGAAGAAAGAGGAGCGAAAATGAAAAATAAAGTAATTGCAGTTTTTTTGTGTATGTGTGTGACAGGTGCCACTTTCGGAGGCCAGTGTGAAGCTATAGCACAGGAATATGACGTGCAGGAGAAGGGTGTTTATGGATATGCAGATGGTGAACGTTTTACAGAACAGGGCATAGAGTATCAGTACATTGCATCAAGTCAGAGCCTTAGGACCTACAGCTTTGAAAAATGTTCAGATGAGATTATTGACATTCCATCCTATGTGAATGGTTATCCTGTTACGGAGATTCATTACTATGGTTATTTTCCAAGCACAGCTACAGCTGTAAACATTCCGTATACAGTTACTTATGTGAAAAGTAGTTTTTTGGGGTCAGGTTTACAAAATTATTATGTGGATAGCAACAATCAAAAGTATACTTCCAAAGATGGTGTGCTGTTCAGTAAGGATGGCACAGTGTTGTATGCCTACCCATACGGAAGAACGGATAAATCCTATAAAGTGCCGGAGGGCACAAAGAAACTTGCTTCCTGGTCAATTGAGAGTAAGGCCTTAGAAACTGTCAAAGTTCCGTACACCGTAAATGATATACGCAGAGCATTTACTATGGCAAATGGACTAAAGAACATAGAAGTTGACAGTGAAAACCAGGTGCTTAAATCTATTGATGGAGTAGTGTTCTCAAAATTTGGTGATACGATTGTTCGTGTACCAAATAATAAAAAGAATTTTACCTTTGCAAGTCAGGTATCGAATATTAAAGAGTATGCTTTTGAGTTCTGGCAAGGGGAAGAAATTGTAATTCCTGAGTCTGTAACAGAAATTGGGTTCAGCGCATTTGGAGGTAGTAGAATAAAAAAACTTACAATTGCAGGAAATCCTACATTGCAGGGAGCTATTTTTCAGAACTGCACTACGTTGGAAACTGTGGATTTGGGAAATAAAATACAATATATTAAATCTGGGTTGTTCTCAGGGTGTAGTAGTTTGAAACAGATGTATATTCCAGCTTCTGTTACAATTATAGAGCCAGATCTTGTGAATAGTAAATATGTAAGTCAGCTTACAATTTATGGACCAGCAAATCAGACTGCATATAACTATGCTGTTGCTAATGGTATAAATTTTGTGGTTGGATATGGGTTACCAACTCCAACGGCAACCAACACGCCGACCCCAACAGCGACGAATACGCCAAGACCAACGGCAACCAACACGCCAAGACCAACAGCGACGAATACGCCAAGACCAACAGCAACCAACACGCCGAGACCAACGGCGACGAATACGCCGAGACCAACAGCAACCAACACGCCGAGACCAACAGCGACGAATACACCAAGAGCAACAGCGACGAATACGCCAAGACCAACGGCAACCAACACGCCAAGGCCAACAGCGACGAATACACCGATGACAACAGCGACGAACACGCTGATGCCAACGGTTACACGGGAACCGGAAGTGACAGAAATCCCTTTTGTAACGCCAGAACCTGAAGTGGGAAAGATTATCCTGCATTGCTATAGCAAGGGAGGACAGCCGGTAATGGTATACCAGAATCGGAACGGAGTAGAGGACAGGGAATACATGGTACAGATGTCCTATGAAGGAGATGATTGGTTTACTTGTACCATGGATAAGACAGAGAAGATGCAGGTACGCTTTTACTGGGATCTTGGCGAAACTTCCACAGAGTGGTTTGATGTAACCGATGGGGAATGGTGGTATTTAGATGAAATGACTCAGGAAAATTTACAGATAAAGATTCCGGAGGCTACATTGACCCCTGTTGTGACCAGAAAAGTGGAACCGACGTCAACGGTGACACCAACAGTAACGCCAACATTGACTCAGGCAGTGACACCAACCAAGGTGGTGAAACCTACAGCTACTCCAACCCCTGTTACTTACCAGGTAACCTATCAGGGAAATGGTGGGAAAATTGGAAATGTAACAATCAAGATAGTCAGCAAAAAGAAGGGTGAAATCTTAGGTACACTTTCTACACCTAAAAGAGACGGATATATATTTTTAGGATGGTATACGAAAAAGACAGGTGGAAATAGGGTAGATAGTCGGCTGAAAGTAAACGAAAATGCTACTCTGTATGCTCGATGGCAAAAGAAGCTAGATAAAACCAAGGTTACGGTAACGGCAGACAGCAAGCATTCCTATAAGGTCAGCTTCAAGAAGGTAAAGGGTGCGAAGGGCTATGAAGTATATCGCTCTACAAAGAAAAACAGTGGATATAAAAAGATTGCTTCCTTAAGTTCAAAAAAGAGCAGCTATGTGGATGAAAATCTGACAAACGAAAAAACATATTACTATTATGTGTTGCCTTATCAGACAGTAAACGGAAAGAAGAATTATGGAGCAAAATCAAATATAGTAAAGAAAAAATGTATTATCCGTTTGGAACAGCCTAAAATGAACCCACCAGTGTACAATTACATCACGAAACAGCTGGACTTATCCTGGAAAAAAGTGGACAATGTCAAGTATTATAAGATATATTGCCAGCGTGGGGTGAAGGATGCCAGAGGAGTGATTCGCCTTGGCGATGGTGTTCTGGTAAAAAAAGTTACAAAGACAGAATACAGTCTGGATGTATCTGATTACCAGACATCTAAATATTGGTATCATTTCAGTGTGGTAGCCTGCACCAAAGATGGAAAAGTAGAGATTATGTCAAGCCCTTCATCGGATAAATATGTTTTGGGAAGGTAAGAGTGCTCCTGTAGTTGTATTCCGGGGCGTGCTGTCTGTGACTTTTAGCGTCTTTGATGGAGTAAACGATTAAAATATCAAAGAGATTTAGAAAAGGCGAGTGAAGTAATTATGTACAGAAGAATGAGTTCTTTGGGTGAGATGATTTTATTGGGATATATATCCTTAGCTATGGGCAGGTGGTTTGGCCTGCTGGGAATCGTGTGTTTTGTGGCAGGGTGGTACTGTATTGTGTATTACCCTCCTGTGCTTCGAACAGTTATTTTCTGGACGATGTGTTTTGTGGCTGGGGTTTCGCTGCTTGGCATGACGCTTTTTCTTGGTTCCTATACTCCAATCATGTTTGTTTTTGTTGTGTTTTTTTTGCTGTCCGTACAATTTTTGCTGTGGAGTGTTGTACAGGCGAAAAAGTATCCATGGGATTATCAGGAAAGACGTTATATTATTTCTACATTGGAGGATTTTATACTTTATCATGCAGGGGCAATTATGTGGATTTGCCTGGCCTGCATTGGCTTTTTGGAAAAAGGGGGAACCTTTGATATGGATGGAAAAGTGATTTCAATGGATACTTTTCTTCAATTTCTTATAATGAAGTAACAAAAAGTATGAGCGGGAAAGTTGAGCGGGAAAGTAAAAATATCTCTTGACAAACAAAAAAACAGATGGTATTATATCGGAGTATGCCGCACAGTGAGGTTATAAGAATGCGCAAGCAGCACCGAAGCTGGCGAGTAATTATTATAGGAGGTGCCCGTATGTACGCAATTATTGCAACAGGTGGAAAGCAGTATAAAGTTGCTGAAGGAGACGTAATCAGAGTTGAAAAGTTAGATACTGAAGCAGGTGCTAAGTTCACATTTGATCAGGTTCTCGCAGTAAGCAATGATAAACTTGTAGTTGGAAACCCAACAGTTGCTGGTGCAACCGTTGAAGCTTCTGTTGTAGGCGAAGGAAAAGGTAAGAAAGTCATCGTTTACAAGTACAAGAGAAAATCAGGCTACCACAAAAAGCAGGGTCATAGACAAGCATACACAGAAGTTAAGATCGAAAAAATCAATGCTTAATTTTGTATGTAAATAAGGGAAAATGATTAAGATAACAATCTACAAAAACCAGGAAGAAGAGTATGTAGGATTTCAATGTGAAGGTCATGCCGCATATGATGAGAGTGGACATGATATTGTCTGCTCTGCGGTATCCATTCTTGTGATAAATACCATCAATGCAATTGAGAAGTTTACTTATGACAAGTTTAAAGGAGAGGCAGAAGAGGAAAAAGGCTTCATAGAGTTTATGTTCCATTCTGAGCCCAGCGCAGAAGCTGCACTATTGATTGACACTATGATTCTTGGACTGGAATCCATTCGTGAATCGCTAAGCGAGACATCGGATGACTCGTACTTACTATTAACTTTCAAGGAGGTGTAATGACAATGATGAAAATGAACCTTCAGTTTTTTGCTCATAAAAAAGGAGTTGGTTCTACTAAGAACGGTAGAGACTCTGAATCAAAGAGATTAGGAGCAAAGAGAGCAGACGGACAGTTCGTTAAGGCTGGTAACATTCTTTACAGACAGCGTGGAACAAAGATTCATCCAGGTACTAACGTAGGTATCGGTGGAGATGATACTTTATTCGCTTTAACAGATGGTGTTCTTCGTTTCGAAAGAAAAGGTAGAGACAAGAAGCAGGCTTCTGTTTATCCGGTTGAGAAATAATTGTTCCTATGATATAGGATATGAGAGCTTCAAACGTTTGTTTGGAGCTCTTTTTAGAAAGTAATGTAAACAATTCATAAATATTTTGAGAGAGACGGAGGTAAAATATGTTTGCGGATCATGCCAAAATTTATGTGCGTTCCGGCAAGGGAGGCGACGGTCACGTAAGCTTTAGACGTGAAAAATATGTTCCTAACGGTGGACCAGATGGCGGTGACGGTGGTCATGGCGGAGATGTGATATTTATTGTAGATGAAGGCTTGAATACCCTTTCAGATTTCCGTCACATTCGAAAATACTGTGCCGGGGACGGAGCAGTAGGTGGAAAACGCAACTGTCGGGGAAAAGACGGTGAAGATATATATATTAAGGTGCCATTAGGTACTGTCATCAAGGAATTGGAAAGTGACAAGGTTATCGTGGATATGTCGGATGCCAAAAAGGAATTTCGTATCCTGACCGGTGGAAAAGGTGGACTGGGAAACCAGCATTTTGCTACTTCTACCATGCAGGCACCAAAGTATGCCCAGCCAGGTCAGCCAGCCAAGGAATTGAATTTAAAATTGGAATTGAAAGTAATTGCTGATGTTGGACTCATTGGATTTCCAAATGTAGGTAAGTCTACGTTGCTTTCCAGAGTTACCAATGCAAGACCAAAGATTGCCAACTATCATTTCACCACCATACATCCCAATTTGGGAGTGGTGGATTTAGACGATGCCAGAGGATTTGTCATTGCAGATATTCCAGGTCTCATAGAAGGAGCTTCGGAAGGCGTAGGCTTAGGCCATGAATTTTTGCGTCATATTGAGCGAACAGGTGTAATGATTCATCTGGTAGATGCAGCTTCTACGGAGGGAAGAGACCCTGTTGAAGATATTTATGCCATCAATAAGGAATTGGAAAATTATAATGAAGAATTGGCAAAGAGACCACAGGTGATTGCAGCAAATAAAATAGATTGTATTTATACAGAAGAGGGAGAGGAAAGTCCGGTGGATAGGATTCGTAAGGAATTCGAACCGCAGGGAATGAAAGTTTTCCCAATTTCTGCAGTGTCGGGGGAAGGTTTAAAAGAGCTTCTATATTACGTAAGTTCTATTTTGGAAGAGAACCAGGTAGAGCCAGTAGTATTTGAACAGGAATACTTCCCGGAAGAGGAACTTTCCTCAGGAAATGAATTTGATGGAGATGGATACACAGTAGAATACTATGCGCAGGATGACGTATACCTGGTGGAAGGTCCAAAAATCGAGAAGATGTTAGGGTATACGAATCTGGATTCGGAAAAAGGATTTGCTTTCTTCCAGAAGTTTTTAAAGGACCAGGGAGTGCTGGACAAATTAGAAGCAGCCGGAATTACAGAAGGTGATACTGTCCGTATGTATAGTTTAGAGTTTGATTACTATAAATAGGAGGAAAATATGACAAGCAAACAAAGAGCGTATTTAAAAAGTCTTGCAAGTACTATGGAACCTATCTTTCAGGTGGGAAAGTCAAGTCTGACACCAGAATTGACAAAGGCGATTGACGAGGCTATCACGGCAAGGGAGTTAATCAAAATCAGTGTGCTGAAGAATTGTTTTGATGATCCTAAGGAAATTGCAAACATTGTTGCAGAGCGTACCCGTTCGGAAGTGGTAATGGTCATTGGAAAGAAGATTATTCTTTATAGAATAGGCAAGAATAAGAAAAAGAAAATTAATCTTCCTTTATAAAAATAAAAAGGGGTGGACTATGAGGCGGAAAAAAATAGGAATTTTAGGCGGTACTTTTAATCCGGTGCATATTGGACATTTGCAGCTTGCAAAAAATGCCTACGAAACCTTTGGCCTGGATTCGGTGTTGATGATGGTAAACGGTGTACCGCCTCATAAAAGGTCATCGGAAGTTTTGGATGGTTATATTCGCTTGGAAATGTTAAAAAGAGGCATCTCTCATACCAAAGGTTTGCAGGCATCTGACTTTGAGTTAAAAAGAGAAGAAGTAAATTTTACGTATAAAACCTTAGAACTATTGACCTTGGAATATCCCGATACAGATTTTTATTTTATTATGGGCGCAGATTCCTTGTGTGCGATTGATTCCTGGAAACACCCTGAGAAAATCTGCCAACTTGCTACTTTGCTTGTGGCGGTTAGGGATGACTGGGATAGAATTTTAATCTCTCGTGAAATTGGCAGGGTAAAGGAAAAATATCAGGCAAACATAGAATTGTTGGATATGCCGGAAATAGAAATTTCCTCAAGTGAAATCCGAGAACGGGTAAGGCAGGGGAAATCTATTTTACGTTATGTACCGGTGGAGGTAGACCAATATATTAGAAAACATCAATTGTATCGGGAAGGTTAAAAACGAAAAGGTAACAGTTTGGCAAATAGTCTGAACTGTTACGTGAATCGTGTGAATGAATACAGGGAGGAGAATTATGTCGAAAGCAGGTTGTTTTCCAGAATATCAAAAAAAATTAAAAAAAGAACTGGATGAAGCTCGTTATGAACACACTCTTGGGGTTGCGTATACAGCGGCAGCTCTGGCTATGCGCTATGGTGCAAATCTGCAACAGGCCCAGGTGGCAGGCCTGCTTCACGACTGTGCAAAGTGTATTCCAAATCCAAAGAAGATTCAGATGTGTGAAAAATACAATATCACCATTACGGAATTGGAGCGGAAGAATCCTTTTTTGTTACATGCAAAGTTAGGAGCCTTCCTGGCAATGGAGAAATATGGGATTACAGATAAAGAGATTACCAGTGCAATTTTAAATCATACCACGGGAAAACCCAATATGTCCCTATTGGACAAGATTATCTTTGTGGCGGATTATATTGAACCTATGAGAAAGAAACAGCCAAATCTGTCACAGATACGTCAACTGGCATTTTTGGATTTAGATAAAGCGTTGGTTTGGATTTTAAGGGATACCTTAAATTTCCTAAATGCTTCAGATGGAGAGGTAGACCCAATGACAGAGAAAACCTACAACTATTACCGGGAGAAGGTAGAGGATTGTGAAAAGAAAAATGTGTGATTTGGTGCACTTGATTTTCAAGCTGTGATAGGACAGCTATTATAATGAAAGAAAGGGAAAGCTAATGTTGGAAGATTCAAAGAAAATGGCAAAGCTCGTAATTGAGGCTTTGGAAGACAAGAAAGCAGAGGATATAAAAATTATCGATATCAGTGGAGTATCGGTGTTGGCAGATTATTTTATTATCGCAAATGGAACTAATACCAATCAGGTCCAGGCAATGATTGACAATGTGGAAGAAACTTTGGGAAAAGCCGGATACACTCCAAAGCAGATTGAAGGTTATAACACAGCCAACTGGGTGTTGATGGATTACACAGATGTCATCGTACATGTATTTGATAAAGAAAACAGATTGTTCTACGATTTGGAAAGAATCTGGAGAGATGGTAGGGAAGTATCAAAAGATGATATAAAATAACGTATCT
Organism: uncultured Lachnospiraceae bacterium; assembly: GCA_902767135.1. Taxonomy (GTDB): domain Bacteria; phylum Bacillota; class Clostridia; order Lachnospirales; family Lachnospiraceae; genus RUG11237. The sequence continues at coordinate 50,039 of CACXGE010000027.1, forward strand.
GTTGTAAACTACGGACCAGATACTAAATAAATGGATTATATGACAGGGAAGGTAATGAAAAATGGCAAAACAGGTAACTTATGATGCACAGAATATATCGGTTTTGGAAGGCTTGGAGGCAGTTCGTAAACGTCCTGGAATGTACATTGGTAGTACAACCACAAAAGGATTGAATCATTTGATTTATGAAATTGTGGACAACTCTGTAGATGAACATCTGGCAGGCTTTTGTTCCAAAATTGAGGTGACCTTGGAGAAAGATGGTTCGGCAACCATCAGCGATAATGGCAGGGGAATTCCAGTGGATATGCATGAGAAAGGGATGAGCGCAGAACGATTGGTGTTTACTACACTCCACGCGGGAGGAAAATTTGATGATTCTGTATACAAAACCAGCGGTGGTCTTCATGGCGTGGGTTCTTCTGTTGTAAATGCCCTGTCCAATTACCTGGATATTGAAATTAAGCGGGATGGATTCATACATCACGACAGATATGAGAAAGGAAATCCTGTTATTCCATTAGAGAATGGATTGTTGCCAACTTTGGGTAAGACCAAGGAAACAGGTACCAAAATTAATTTCCTTCCAGATGATGCCATTTTTGAAAAGACTAAGTTCAAGGCAGAAGAAATTAAATCAAGGCTGCACGAGACTGCTTACCTGAATCCGGAACTTACCATTATTTTCACAGATATGCGTCAGGTGGAACCAGAGGTAGTAGAGTACCATGAACCGGATGGAATTGTAGGCTTTGTAAAAGACATTGACCATAAAAGCGAAGCTGTGACGGATGTGGTATATTTTAAAGGGGAAAGTGACAATATTACAGTGGAAGTTGCATTTCAGTTTGTCAATGAGTTTCATGAAAATATATTGGGATTTTGTAATAACATCTATAATGCAGAAGGTGGCGCCCATTTAACCGGATTTAAGACGGTGTTTACTACCATCATAAATTCCTATGCAAGAGAGTTAGGGATATTAAAAGAAAAAGATGCAAATTTCACGGGAGCGGATATTCGAAATGGAATGACAGCAGTTGTCTCTATCAAACATCCGGATCCTAGATTTGAAGGACAGACAAAGACAAAGCTGGATAATCAGGATGCAGCCAAGGCGGTAAGCAAAGTAACCGGCGATGAAATCACAAGATTTTTTGATAGAAATTTAGAAACTTTAAAAAGTGTTATTGGCTGTGCCGAAAAGGCAGCTAAAATCCGAAAAACAGAAGAAAAGGCAAAGACCAATATGTTGAGTAAGCCTAAATTCTCTTTTGATTCCAACGGAAAATTAGCAAACTGCGGAAGCCGTGATGCTTCCAAATGCGAAATTTTCATTGTGGAGGGAGATTCGGCAGGGGGTTCTGCAAAGACAGCAAGAAACCGGGAATATCAGGCAATTCTTCCTATCCGTGGTAAGATTTTGAATGTGGAAAAAGCAAGTATGGATAAGGTGTTAGCCAATGCAGAAATCAAGACCATGATTAATGCCTTCGGTTGTGGTTTTTCAGAAGGCTATGGCAACGATTTTGATATTACAAAACTTCGCTATGACAAGATTATTATCATGGCAGATGCGGACGTGGATGGAGCACATATCTCCACACTTTTGCTGACCTTATTTTACCGTTTTATGCCGGAACTAATTTTTGAAGGACACGTATATATTGCTATGCCACCACTTTATAAGGCTATGCCGTCTAAGGGAGAAGAAGAATATTTATATGACGATAAAGCGTTGGAAAGATATCGAAAAACCCACAAAGGAAGTTTTACCTTACAAAGATACAAAGGATTAGGAGAAATGGATGCAGACCAGTTGTGGGAGACAACCTTAAACCCAGAGACCAGAATGCTCAAGCAGGTAGAAATTGAAGATGCCAGAATGGCATCGGAGGTTACAGAAATGCTGATGGGAACAGAGGTTCCACCGAGAAAAGCATTTATCTATCAGCATGCTCAGGATGCTGAATTAGACATATAGAGGATGGTAGAGGAAAATGGAAGAACAGATTATTAAAACGGAATATTCGGATATTATGCAGAAATCCTACATTGACTATGCCATGAGTGTTATTATTGCAAGAGCATTGCCAGATGTAAGAGATGGATTAAAACCGGTGCAAAGAAGAACGTTATATGATATGTATGAATTGGGAATTCGGTATGATAAGCCATATAGAAAATGCGCGCGTATTGTAGGTGATACTATGGGTAAGTATCATCCTCATGGTGACAGTTCCATATACGATGCTTTGGTTGTGATGGCCCAGGATTTCAAAAAGGGTCAGCCTTTAGTACAAGGACATGGAAATTTTGGCTCCATTGAGGGAGATGGTGCGGCAGCCATGCGTTATACGGAAGCTCGTCTGGAGAAGATTACCCAGGAAGTTTTTCTTGCGGATCTGGACAAAAACGTAGTAGATTTTGGACCGAACTTTGATGAGACAGAGAGAGAACCTTTGGTCTTGCCGGTAAAGGTGCCCAATTTTCTGCTAAACGGAGCGGAAGGTATTGCGGTAGGTATGGCTACCTCAGTGCCACCTCACAATCTGGGAGAGTTAATAGAAGCGGAAAAAGCATTCTTAAAAAATCCTGATATTACCACGGAAGAATTGATGAAATATATCCAGGGACCGGATTTCCCTACTGGTGGAATTGTGGTCAATAAGGACGAACTCACTGAAATATATAAGACAGGAGTTGGTAAGATTAAAGTCCGGGGCAAAGTGGAAATAGAACATGGAAAGGGTGGTAAAGACAAGATTGTCATCACAGAAATTCCTTACACTATGGTAGGTGCCAACATTGGAAAATTCTTAAATGATGTTGGCAATCTGGTGGAGAGCAGAAAAGCACCGGACATTGTTGATATTTCAAACCAGTCTTCCAAGGAGGGTATCCGCATTGTACTGGAATTGAAGAAAAATGCGGATACAGAGCAGATTATCAATATGCTTTACAAAAAAACCAAGCTGGAAGATACCTTTGGGATGAATATGCTGGCAGTGGCAGATGGAAAGCCTGAGACTATGGGGCTAAAGCAGGTGATTGAATACCATTTGGATTTTCAGTATGAAGTGACAACCAGAAAGTATCAAACGCTGCTTCAAAAAGAACTGGAAAAAAAGGAGATTCAGGAAGGTTTAATGAAAGCCTGTGATGTGATTGATCTCATCATTGAAATTCTTCGAGGAAGTAAAAATATTAAACAGGCCAAGGCTTGTCTGGTGGAAGGTGATACGGAAAATATCAGCTTTAAGTCAAAGGCATCAGAGAAGGCTGCCGCTAAACTAAGGTTTACAGAACGCCAGGCACAGGCAATTCTAGACATGAGACTGTATAAACTCATCGGCCTGGAAATAGATGCACTGATAAAAGATCATGAAAACACAATGGCAAACATTGCAAAATATGAGGATATTCTGAATAATAATACATCCATGACCAAGGTCATCCGTAAGGAACTGGATGATATTAAGAAGGCATATGCAAAGCCAAGAAAAACAGTGATTGAAAACGGCGTAGAAGCAGTTTATGAGGAAAAGAAAATAGAAGAACAGGAAGTGGTGTTTGTCATGGACAGATTTGGATATGCAAAAACCATTGATACTTCTACCTATGAGAGAAACAAAGAAACTGTAGACGGGGAAAACAAATATGTCTTTTGCTGTATGAATACGGACAAGGTCTGTCTTTTTACCAAGAATGGAATGATGCATAGCCTAAAGGTGCTGGATCTTCCGGCTGGAAAAATGAGGGATAAGGGAACTCCGGTAGACAACCTGAGCAATTTTAACAGCGCAGAGGATGAACTGGTATATGTTCAGGCAGTGAAAAATATGGAGGATAAGAATTTTGTATTTGTAACAGAACATGGTATGATGAAAAAGGTAATGGGCAGCGAGTTTAACGTTTCAAAGAGGAGCATTGCGGCAACTAAGTTATCAGAAGAAGATAAAGTTTCCAAAATTTTAGAGGAAGCTTTGATACTGATTACAGAGGATATGGAGGTATCAGATATTCCAAAGAATACCAATAATATCTGTCTGATTACGAAGAAAGGAATCTTTTTAAGATTTGACTCTAGGGAAGTCTCAGAAATGAAACGAGGAGCCGTCGGAGTGAAAGGGATTGCTTTAGATGGGGATGATTTGGTGGAAGATGCTTATATATTTGACGAAAATGATTCTTATACTGTTTCCTATGGTGAAAAAGAAGTTACCCTCACCAGATTAAAGAAGGCAAAAAGAGGAACCAAAGGAAATAAGTATAGAGGCTAGGAGGATGAAATGAGAGTCATAGCAGGAAGTGCAAGAAGGTTGCTGTTAAAGACAGTGGAAGGACAGGATACCCGACCAACCCAGGACAGGATTAAGGAAACACTGTTTAATATGTTGCAGTATGATTTGGCAGACTGTCGTTTCTTGGATTTGTTTAGTGGAAGTGGTGGAATTGGAATCGAGGCATTGAGCAGAGGAGCTCGTTATGCCTGGTTTGTGGAAAAAAATCCGGCGGCAGCAAAATGCATACGTGAGAATTTAAAAACTACCCACCTTGCAGATAAAGGTGAGTTGATGGAAACAGATTACCTTACTGCCTTGAAGCGTTTGGAAGGTCAGAAGGGATTGGATTTTATTTTTATGGACCCACCCTACAATCATGAATATGAGAGAGAAGTGCTGCGTTATCTAAATCAGTCCTCTCTGGCAGATGAAAACACTACGATTATTGTAGAGGCGTCTCTGGAAACAGATTTTACATTTCTGGAGGAGGAACAACTTGACTTTGAAGTTGTAAAATATAAAAAATATAAAACAAATATGCACGTATTTATAGCGAGAAAAGAGGCTTGAGATGGCAAAAGCGTTGTATTCCGGAAGTTTTGACCCAGTAACATTAGGACATTTAGATATTATAAAAAGAGCAGCCAATGTATTTGACGAGGTTGTGGTGGCGGTTTTAAATAATAAGGCGAAAAATCCATTGTTTTCTGTGGAAGAACGTGTTAATATGTTAGAAGAAACTACCAAGGATTTGCCAAATGTAAAAATCACATCATTTCGTGGTTTGCTGGTAGATTTTGCAAGAGAAGAAAACATAAATGTAATTGTGAGAGGATTAAGGGCAATTACAGATTTTGAATACGAACTTCAGATGGCACAGACCAATCATGAGTTATTACCGGATGTGGATACGATGTTCCTTACAACAAATATCTTATATTCCTATGTAAGTTCTACGATCGTAAAAGAGGTGGCCTCATACCATGGAGATGTCTCCCATTTTGTGCCGGAATGTATTGAAGAGAAGATAAAGGAAAAATACGTTAGTGTGCAGTAACAAAAACACAAAAGTGTATAAAATGGAGCAGAAGGAGAAGGGTTATCATGGCTAGTGTAAGTAGAATAGAAGAAATTATAGATGATATTGAAGATTATATTGAAAGCTGTAAATTTGTACCGTTATCTTCCCAGAATCTGATGGTATCAAAATCAATTATTGAAGATTTGATTCGGGAACTTAGGATGAAAACACCAGAAGAAATCAAAAGATATCAGAAGATTATTGCCAACCGGGAGGCAATACTAGAGGATGCTCAGTTGAAAGCGGACGCTATGTTGGAAGAGGCGAATAGACAGACTGCGGCATTGGTAAACGAACATGAAGTAATGCAGCAGGCAGTGGAGCAGGCAACAGAAATCGTCAATCAAGCCACACAGCAGGCACAGCAGATTTTGGATGATGCCACAAGAGATGCCAATGAAATCCGTATAAGCGCAATGGAATATACGGATGATTTGCTGAAAAGTTTACAGCATATTATAGGGCATGCTATGGATTCCGCATCTGCCAAATATGACAGCCTGATTTTTGAATTAAAGAAGACCTGTGATGTGGTAGATGCAAACAGAGCCTCTCTGGGAGAATCACTGGGTACGGCACCACAGCAGGAATATCCGGAACAGGAATTCTCACAGGAACAGCAGATGTCACCAGAGTTTCCGGAGGATATGGAGATTACATATCAAGAGTAGCTTGCATTTGTCGGCATTGACCGATTTGCGTATCTGTTCATTGGTTCTGAACAGATACTAGTAAATATAGGATAAGTAGTAAAGTAGAGATTCCGCATTGAATCCACTTGTTTTTTATGTAAGATAGTGGAGATAGTGGGGAATCTTTTATTATGCTACAGGTTTGTAGAATACCACAGAGCCCTCCAAAGACAGACAAAGGTAGGGAGAATAATATTTTTGTCGTAACAGGAATATCTAAGGAATTTAGATGGTTTAATCCGGTGGTTATCTCAGTAAAGGTAGAAAGGACACCACTGACAATAGGGGGGCAAGGCAGCATGGTGAAGCAACCGGAGCAGATGGAGCAAAGGATAATATATCCTCCCAGTTTGGTAATATTCACAAAGCCATTCATAATGGCATTGTCAACCATTTCCATCGTCAGGGAGTTTGTCTGGTTTTGGGAAGAATCTCTCGGTTGGTCTATGGAGTGGATTTTCTCTTTTGGACGTCTTATGAGACCATAGATCAGTGGGATTCCGTAAATTATGAAAAGAATGAAAGACAGGGAACACTGCTCCTTGAAACAGGTGCTATACAGAAAGGTAGTGACAAATACCGGACTCAAATTGTTACAGAATGACAGCAGATAATCAGCTTCCTGTTCAGAGATTATCTTTTTTTGCAGTAAATCAGATACAAGTTTTGCCCCCATAGGGTAGCCGCTTAGAAAACCTGAAAAGATGACAAAGCTTCCTGGGTGTGATACGTGGAAAAGACGGGAGAGAATGGGGGAGAGAAACCTGTATATTATGTAAATTGCACCTGTCTCCATCAATAGACGGGATAATACCATAAAGGGAAACAAAGATGGCAAAATCACGTGAAACCATAAAAGAAGTCCACCTTTAGCATAATCTACACAGGTATTTGGAAATAAAACGAGAAATACCAAAGTCAGAAATAATAACAAATAGGTACAAGGTTTTTGCATAGTCCACCTGAAAAATCTTTTGTTATCTAGTTTATGAAAATAAAAAAAATATATGTGCAGTAAGAAGAGGAAGATATCATTTCAAAAAACGTGGTTATAATTCAAAAATAACATTCATAAAATAAATGTGTTAAATTGTAAGTTACAGTACAAAGCTGCCTGCGTCTGTACAGTAACCTATAATTACCTAAATAGTTGTGAAAGTTCTGTAAAATCGTGGAAATCGTAGGAAAAATGTGATAAACTATAGTAAGGTTTGGAAAAGGAAATGAGAACGGAGATTAGAGTAAAATAAATGGAGTGTTTTTTATGGAAATACAGTTGTGGAGAGAGCTGCTAAATCCCTATGAGTTGGCAGTGGAAGAGCTTCAGGTGAAATTTAATCACAATATTAGAGAGCATAGGGAAAGGGGATTGTATTCTCCCATAGAACAGGTGCTGGGCAGAGTAAAATCTGTTACAAGTATTATAGAAAAGGCACAGAAAAAGAATATACCAATGGAACGGATTGAAGAAGAAATTGAAGATATTGCAGGTATTCGACTGATTTGTCAGTTTGTGGAAGATATTTATGCCATTGCAGATATGATTCAACACAGAGATGATATGAAGGTAAAGCAGATTAAGGATTATGTTGCCAACAAAAAGGAAAGCGGATATCAAAGCTATCATATGATTGTCACATACAAAATCCAGACATTAGAGGGACCAAAGGTGATTCCGGTAGAGATTCAGATTCGAACATTAGCTATGAATTTTTGGGCTACCATTGAGCATTCTTTGCAGTATAAATATCGGGAGAATATGCCACAATATATCAAGGACAGCTTAAGTGGTGCGGCGACAGCGGTTATTGTCTTGGACAAGGAAATGTCTGCTGTGAGAAGTGAAATTATGGATGCCCAGAATTCCTTTCATATCAAAGCAAATGTGGTGGCATCCATCCTCAATACTATGCAGAATTTATATAAGGTTGCCAATAAGCGTGAACTATTAAAGATTCAAGAAGAATTTTACAGGATTTATGAGAAGGATGATTTAGAACAATTAAATCGGTTTGAGCATGAGTTAGATTTAATTGCAGAAGGTTACAAAGTACAAGGAATCAAACATGCACTAAATTAACTTGACGAAAGGTGTTAAAAACATGTTAGTAAGACTGGATAAGTTTCTGACTGAGGCGAAAGTGGGAAGCAGAAGCGAAGTGAAAAACTATATTAAAAAGGGGCTGGTGTCGGTGAACGGGATACCAGCCTTAAAACCGGAGACAAAGATAGAGACAAAGAAAGACAAAGTGGAATATCAGGGGGAAGTAATTGCAGAAAAGAGATTTGTCTACTATATGTTGAATAAGCCTAAGGGGGTAGTGAGTGCCACGGTGGACAATGTAAACCAGACAGTTGTTTCTTTGATAAAAGAAAAGTATCAGGATGAGTTGTTTCCGGTGGGGAGACTGGACAAAGATACGGAAGGTTTATTGCTACTGACCAATGATGGACAACTGGCCCATGATTTACTTTCCCCCAAAAAACATGTAGACAAGACCTACTATGCATTGATACGGGGCTATGTTACAAATTCAGAGGTGGAGAAATTTAAGGAAGGTCTGGACATAGGAGAGAAGAAACCTACTATGCCTGCAGACCTTTCTATTTTACAGCCAGGTGATGTTTCGGAAATACAGGTTACCATCTGTGAAGGGAAATTTCATCAGGTAAAACGAATGTTTCAGGCGGTGGACAAAGAAGTGATTTATCTAAAAAGAATTTCTATGGGGAGATTGAATTTGGATAAAAACTTACAGCCTGGGGAATATAGACAGCTAAGTGAATCAGAAATACAGATGCTAAAGGAGAAGTAAGCCATGGAAAAAGGTTTTTTGCCTATTTGTAAAGAGGATATGATAGAGAGAGGGATAGAGCAGTTTGACTTTGTTTACGTTATCGGAGATGCGTACGTAGACCATCCTTCTTTTGGACATGCCATCATCAGTAGAGTGCTGGAAGCACATGGATATACTGTGGGAATCATCTCCCAGCCAGACTGGAAGGTAAAGGAAAGTGTTGGAATCTACGGTGAGCCAAGGTTAGGGTTTATCGTTACCGGGGGGAATATGGATTCTATGGTAAATCATTATTCTGTATCCAAAAAACGAAGGGAGATGGATGCCTTTACCCCAGGGGGGATCATGGGAAAACGACCGGATTATGCAACGGTAGTGTATTGCAATCTGATTCGCCAGACCTTTAAAAAGACACCGATTATTATTGGAGGAATTGAAGCTTCTTTAAGAAGGCTGGCACATTATGATTACTGGTCAGATTCCATGAAACGTTCCATTTTGTTAGATTCAGGTGCGGATTTGTTAATCTATGGAATGGGGGAAAGACCCATTATAGAAGTGGCTGAGGCATTAGAAAGTGGCATTCAGGTGAAGGATATTACATTTATTGATGGGACGGTGTACAAGACCAACAGTCTGGAAAGTGTGTATGATGCCATTACCCTTCCAAGTTATACCGAATTGAAAACGGAAAAAAAGAAGTATGCCCAGAGTTTTTATGTGCAATACTGTAACACAGATCCTTTTGTGGCAAAACGGCTGATAGAGCCTTACAAGGAGAGACAGTTTGTGATTCAAAATCCACCGGCAAAACCTTTGCCACAAAGTGAGATGGATCATGTTTATGCACTGCCATATATGAGAAACTACCACCCAAGTTATGAGGCAGCAGGCGGTGTTCCGGCGATTAAGGAAGTGAAATTTAGTCTGGTAAGTAATCGAGGCTGCTTTGGGGGCTGTAGTTTCTGTGCACTCACGTTTCATCAGGGAAGAATCATCCAGACAAGAAGTCATGAGTCGTTGTTAGCAGAAGCACAGCAGATAATCTGGGACAAGGATTTTAAAGGCTATATTCATGATGTGGGAGGTCCCACGGCAAATTTCAGGCATACAGCCTGTGAAAAGCAAAAGACAAAGGGAGCTTGTCCAAACAAGCAGTGTCTGTTCCCAAAACCCTGTGCCAATTTAAAAGTTGACCATAAAGATTATCTTTCTCTGCTGAAAAAACTACGCCAGTTGCCAAATGTAAAGAAAGTATTTGTTCGTTCCGGGATTCGTTTTGATTACCTTATTGCGGATAAAGATGATACTTTTTTTAAGGAGTTGTGTGAGCATCATATCAGTGGACAGCTTAAGGTGGCTCCAGAGCATATCTCAGACAATGTATTAAAATACATGGGAAAACCGGAAAATGCAGTGTATGAGCGTTTTCAGAAAAAATATAAGCGTATCAATGAAAAACTTGGGAAGAAACAGTTTTTGGTGCCTTACCTTATGTCCAGCCATCCGGGTTCCACCATTAAGGAGGCGGTGGAGCTTGCTGAATATTTAAGAGATTTGGGATATATGCCAGAACAGGTACAGGATTTTTATCCAACGCCATCCACACTTTCCACCTGTATGTACTATACCGGGTATGACCCAAGAACCATGGAAAAAGTATATACCCCTAAGAATCCCCATGAGAAGGCAATGCAAAGAGCCTTAATTCAGTACCGTAATCCAAAGAACTATGATTTGGTGAAGGAAGCATTGATTTTGGCGGGAAGGCAGGATTTGATTGGTTTTGATGAGAAGTGTCTGATTCGTCCAAGAAATATGGGAAACCATTACAGTGGTGGAGTTGGAAAAAACAGTAAGAAAAATGGAACTTCCACATCAGGTGGCTACAGAGAAAAAAATAAAAATGGAGTCAGTGGAAAGGGAAAAAATACAAAGCAGCAGAGAGTGGAAAGACCAAAGAATAAAAAAACAATTCGCAATGTACACAAGAAGAAAAAATAGGGTAGGAGAAATATGGTTTCAAGTGTAGGAAGGTGAGATAGAAATGGAAACATCTTGTAATGAAAAGAAAGAGAAACAAAGGAAAAAGGTAGCTATTGTTACCGGTGCCTCCTCTGGAATGGGGAGGGAGTTCGTACGTGCCATTGCCAGAGACTATGAAAAAACAATTCAGGAAATCTGGGTAATTGCAAGAAGAAAAGAACGCTTAGTAGAATTGCAAAAAGAGTTATCTGGCAGTATGAAATTAAGGCTGATTGCCCTGGACATTACAGATGATGCAGCTTATGAAGAATATGTAAGCCTTTTGAAAAAAGAAAATCCAAAGGTATGCATTCTGATAAATTCCGCAGGGTATGGAAAGATTGGAAATTTTCAGGAACTCTCCAGAGAAGACAATCTTGGAATGGTGAAACTAAACTGTGAGGCTTTAGTGAAAGTGACCTACGATACCTTGGAGTATATGGTAAAAAAAGGAAAAATTATTCAACTTGCATCAGCGGCATCTTTTTTGCCACAGCCTGCCTTTGCAATCTATGCAGCAAGTAAGTCTTTTGTCACAAGCTTTTCGAAAGCTTTGTCCTGGGAACTGTCCTGGAGACAGATTACCGTGACTGCTGTCTGTCCGGGACCTGTAAAAACAGAGTTTTTTGATATCGCAGAGGAGAAAAACAGCATTGCACTGTACAAGAGATTGGTTATGGCAAACCCGGTAAAGGTTGTGAGGAAAGCAATGAGGGATATGAGAAAGGGAAAAATGGTGTCGGTGTACGGAATCACTATGAATCTCTTCCGCTTGCTTTGTAAACTATGTCCCCAGGAAATAATCATGAACTTAGGATTTAAAAAAGAGGAGTAATAAGATGCAAAAAGGTGAATATGGATATCTACAATACAAAAGAAAAATAGAAACCGTGAAAAGTGTTGCATTTTTTGCTGTGGCTATGGCAATTTTTCTCATCGGTTATATTTCTACCGGAACTAAGAAAAACTGGTTTACTGTTTTGGCAGTGGTTTCCATGTTGCCTGTGGCAAAGCAGATTACGGTGACTGTACTGTACTACAGATACAAAAGTGGAACGAAAGAGGTTTTTGACAGAATGAAAGCTCATGAAAAAAGTGCATTGTGTCTTTCGGATATTGTGATTACCGCTTATGACAAAACCTTTGAACTGATGCATGTGGGGATTGTTGCCAATACAGTGATAGGGTATTCGGAAAAAGAGAAAATGTCAGAGAAAGATGGAGAAGTTTATTTAAAAAATGTCATCGAACAAAATGGTTATCAGGGGGTTTCTGTTAAGATTTACAAAAAAGAAAAAGACTATATAGAAAGACTGGTTCAAATGCAGGAACATCTGTCAAAGGACAAGGATATGAACAAAGAAAAGGCGGAGAAAAACCACCGGCTGGAGGGGAAAATTGCCCAGGTAATCAAGGCAGTTTCCATCTAACGGTGCAATTTGGATAAAGGATAAGAAAAAGAATTATGAGACAGATTGATATTGGAGAAAATGAGGCAGGGATTCGCTTAGAAAAGCTTCTTGCAAAGTATTTAAATAAGGCTCCTAAAAGTTTTATTTTTAAAATGCTTCGAAAAAAGAACATAACTTTAAATGGGAAAAAAGCAGACGGAACGGAAAAAACCAAGGTAGGGGATGTGGTAAAACTCTTCCTAAGTGATGAAACCATCGAGAATTTCAGGGAAATAAAGGAACCAGTGCGCAGGAGGCAAATTCCCAGCTTGGATATTGTCTATGAAGATGATAATATTGTGCTGATAAACAAGCCAAGTGGAATGTTAGTACAAAAGGCAAATCCCAAAGATTATTCGTTAAATGAAATGCTTATGGATTATCTGGTACAAAAAGGTGAGATTTCAAAGGAAAGTTTAAGTACATTTAAACCATCTATCTGTAATCGTCTGGACAGAAATACCAGCGGCCTGGTGGCAGCGGGAAAATCCATGGCAGGGTTACAGGAATTGTCACAAATGTTTCGGGACAGAACGATTCACAAATATTATTTGTGTTATGTCAGTGGAAAGTTAGACCACCCTTGTGTCATCAACGGATATCTGTATAAGGATGAAAAAAGAAATAAGGTGACAATTTTGAAGACAGCACAAAAGGATGCCAAGGAGATAATTACGGAATATTATCCCATGAAATCCACAAAAGAGTTTACCTTGCTAAAGGTCAAACTGGTGACAGGAAAGAGTCACCAGATTCGTGCCCATTTAGCATCCATAGGTCATCCTATTATCGGAGACACAAAATATGGATTAAAATCCGTGAATGAAAAATATAATAAAGAGACAAAGGTTGGCTCCCAGCTATTACATGGGTTTGAGTTGGAGTTTCCTGTTACCCAGGGAAAGTTAGCTTATCTTTCGGGCAAATCCTTTCAGGCAAATCCACCAAAAGAATTTGAAAGAATGGAAAAATTAGGCGGGTGATACTATGGCAACATGGAATTCCAGAGGATTGAGGGGTTCTACCCTAGAAGAAATGATTAATCGCACAAATGAAAAATACAGAGAGAAACATCTGGCACTGATTCAGAAGATTCCTACTCCCATTACGCCGGTAAATATTGAAAAATCCACCCGGCATATTACATTGGCTTATTTTGAACAGAAAAGCACCGTGGACTATATTGGAGCAGTACAGGGGATTCCAGTTTGTTTTGATGCTAAGGAATGTAATACGGATACCTTTCCCTTACAGAACATCCATGAACATCAATATAGGTTCATGAAAGATTTTGAACAGCAGGGAGGGATAGCCTTTTTGGTGATTTATTACACCCACAAAGGCGTATTGCATTATCTGAGATTTCAGGAGTTGGAACGGTTTTATCAGCGTATGGTCCAGGGAGGGAGAAAAAGTTTTCGCTATGATGAACTTGATGAGACCTATCATATGAAAGGAAAAAATGGGATTTTGGTGCCTTTTTTGGAAAAAATACAAAAAGACCTGGATGAAAGAGACGTCTTGACATAATAATAAACAATCGTTATAATGTAAAAAAGTTTATTGGATTAGTACGTTACCACTTTATTGCGGTAAAGTGATATACATACATTTCTATTGCTATACGGAAAAAACGCAGAAAGGATATGCAGATGGAAAACAGATTATTACATACTCCGGAAGGGGTAAGAGATATTTACAATCAGGAATGTGAGAGAAAACAAGTCATTCAGAATAAGTTATTTGAGGTTTTAAAGCAGTATGGATATCAGGCGATTGAAACTCCTACCTTTGAGTATTTTGACGTATTTTCGAGAGAAGTTGGCACCACTGCCTCAAAGGAGCTCTACAAATTTTTTGACAGAGATGGAAATACCTTGGTCATGCGTCCGGACTTTACCCCGTCCATAGCACGTTCTGCTGCAAAGTATTACAGTGATGAGGATATGCCTATCCGATTTGGATATATGGGAAATACTTTTATCAATCACTTAAGCCATCAGGGAAAGCTAAGAGAAGTCACCCAGTTAGGAGCAGAGCTTATTGGAGATGACAGTGTAAATGCGGATGCAGAGATTGTGGCGCTTATGATTCGATGCTTAAAAACTTCCGGATTAAAGGAATTTCAGGTAAGTATTGGCCATTTGGATTTCTTTAAGGGATTACTGGAAGCAGCGAATTTAGATGAAGAGGTAGAGCTTCAACTGCGTGAGTTGATTTCTGTAAAGAATCACTTTGGAATAGAAGAACTGTTGTCAAAATATGATGTCTCTAAGGATATCAAAGAGTGTTTAAGCAAGCTGCCGGAATTATTTGGCTCAGCAGAAATGTTGCAGGAAGTAAAGAAGATGCCTTTAAATGAACGCTCTATGAAAGCAGTGAATAGATTAGAAGCAATCTATGAAGCCATAAAAGTTTATGGGGAAGAGGATTATATTACCTTTGATTTAGGTATTGTAAGCAAGTACAATTACTACACAGGAGTCATCTTTAAAGCCTATACCTATGGTGTGGGGGAAGCAATTATTTCTGGTGGAAGATATGATACCCTGCTAAAGCATTTTGGAAAGGATGCTCCGGCCATTGGGTGTGTGCTCTTAGTGAACCAACTGCTTGCAGCACTGTCAAGACAAAAGATAGAAATAGAAACCTGCAACGACAATGTTCTCATGATATATGAAACAGATGCACTGACAGAATCGATTCGCAATGCGGAAGAAATGCGTGGAGATGGAATGAAAGTTGCTCTGTTAGAACGAAAGAAGGACAAGACATTAGAAGAGTATGTCTCCTATGGCAAACGCAATAATTTTAATACTATTTATCATGTGACCACTGAGGGAAAGGTAGAACAGGAGTAAATCATGGAAAACAAAAAGGAAGAAAGATATCTGACCTTTGCTTTAGGAAAGGGAAGACTGGCAAAAACAACACTGGAAATGTTTGAAAAAATAGGAATTACCTGTGAAGAAATGAAGGATAAGGATTCAAGAAAGTTAATCTTTGTCAATGAAGAATTGAAACTTCGTTTCTTTCTGGCAAAGGGTCCTGACGTACCAACTTATGTAGAGTATGGGGCAGCGGACATTGGTATTGTTGGAAAAGATACCATTTTAGAAGAAGGCAGGAAGCTGTATGAGGTTTTGGATTTAGGTTTTGGAAAATGTAAGATGTGTGTCTGCGGACCGGAAAGTGCCAAGGATTTGTTACAGCATCACGAGTTGATTCGGGTTGCTACAAAATACCCCAATATTGCCAAGGATTATTTTTATAATAAAAAGCATCAGACCGTAGAAATCGTTAAGTTAAACGGCTCCATTGAACTGGCTCCAATCGTAGGTTTGTCAGAAGTGATCGTAGACATTGTAGAAACGGGAACTACTTTACGTGAAAACGGGCTGACAGTGTTAGAGGAAGTCTGCCCATTATCTGCAAGAATGGTGGTAAACCAGGTCAGCATGAAAATGGAAAATGAACGTATCACAAAGATTATCAATGATTTAAAAAAATTAGTATCTGTGCAGAAAAGCCAAACAGTATAAATTACAGTAAAGGAGAAGAATATGAGAATCGTTAAGTTAGATGAACAGACAAAAAAGAACATTCTTGAAGATTTATTAAAAAGAAGTCCAAACAGCTACGGAGAATTCGAACAGCGTGTGGCTGATATTGTAGACAATGTAAAGGAAAATGGAGATAAGGCTATTTTCGATTACACCCAGCGATTTGACGGGGTGAAGGTGGATGCCCAGACAATTCGTGTCACAGAAGATGAAATCAAAGAAGCTTATGAAAAAGTCAGCGATGAACTTTTACAGATTATTCGTAAAGCATTAAAGAATATTGAGGATTACCATGTAATGCAGCGTCAGCAGAGCTGGTTTCACTCAACACCAAAGGGAACTATTTTAGGACAGAAGGTGACTCCATTAGAAAAAGTTGGAGTCTATGTACCGGGAGGGAAAGCGGTGTATCCATCTTCTGTATTGATGAATATTATGCCTGCCAAGGTTGCGGGGGTAGATAGAATTATTATGACAACACCTCCTGGAAAGGATGGAAAAGTTTGTCCAACTACTCTGGTTGCTGCCACGGAGGCTGGGGCAACTGAAGTATATAAAGTAGGCGGAGCCCAGGCTATCGCAGCATTGGCCTATGGAACGGAAAGTATACCGAAGGTTGACAAAATTGTGGGACCGGGAAATATTTACGTAGCCCTTGCAAAAAAGGCTGTTTATGGACATGTGAGTATTGACTCTATTGCCGGACCTAGCGAAATCCTTGTCATTGCCGATGAAACTGCAAATCCACGTTTTGTGGCAGCAGATTTGTTATCCCAGGCAGAGCACGATGAAATGGCATCCGCTATTTTGATTACCACCAGCCAGGAACTGGCAGATAAGGTATCTGTGGAAGTGGATAAATTCACAGCTGAGCTTTCAAGAAAAGAGATTATTCAAAAGTCCCTGGATAACTATGGATATATTCTGGTGGCAGATTCTATGGATGATGCTATTGCCGCAGCCAATGAAATTGCATCAGAACATTTGGAAATCCAGACAAAGGACCCATATCATGTGATGACAAAAGTTCGCAACGCAGGTGCGATCTTTATTGGAGAATACAGTTCCGAACCATTAGGGGATTATTTTGCAGGTCCAAATCATGTTCTTCCAACGAACGGAACAGCAAAATTCTTTTCTCCTCTTAGCGTAGATGATTTTATCAAAAAGTCCAGCATTATCTCTTACTCTAGAGAAGCTTTGGAGGAAGTGAACAAGGACATCATCAAGTTTGCGGAATCTGAGCAGCTTACGGCACATGCAAATTCTATCAAAGTAAGATTCGAATCATAGTTTGGGACGGTGAAAACTATGGAACATAGAAAAGCGAATGTTACAAGGAAAACAAATGAGACAGATATTTTTATTGAATTGGATTTGGATGGTACAGGAAAGGCTGAGATTGATACTGGGATTGGTTTCTTTGACCATATGCTGGAAGGGTTTGCAAAGCATGGCTTCTTTGACTTGAAATGCAAGGTAAAAGGCGATTTGATTGTAGATTGCCACCATACCATAGAAGATACGGGAATAGCCTTGGGAACGGCAATGAAAAAAGCTTTGGGCAATAAAAAAGGAATCAAGAGATTTGGACAGAGATATCTTCCAATGGATGAGACTTTGGTCTTATGTGCTGTAGATTTGTCCGGTCGGCCGTATCTGGCATTCAATATGGATTTCACTACAGAGCGAGTGGGTTACTATGATACAGAAATGGTAAAGGAATTCTTTTATGCAGTCTCTTACTCTGCAATGATGAATCTGCATATAAAGTTAGAGTATGGTAGCAATAACCATCACATCATAGAGGCAGCTTACAAGGCATTTGCGAAAGCTTTGGATGAAGCCTGCAGTTATGATGAAAGAGTTACGGATGTATTGTCTACCAAGGGAACACTGTGATTTGAACATGGCACAGATCAACGGGCCAGAGAGGAAAGAAAGTTATGGAAAGTAAGATGAAACCATTAAATAGCAATATGAAGTGGGAAGATTTTAAGCTGAATTCAGATGGAATGTTACCGGTAATTGTGCAGGATATCGAGAACAATCAGGTATTGATGATGGCGTATATGAACAAGGAAGCCTACGAAAAAACAATAGAAACAGGAACCATGACTTATTACAGCAGAAGCAGACAGGAATTATGGATTAAGGGACTAACCTCCGGGCATTATCAGTATGTGAAAGAAATGTATCTGGACTGTGATGTGGATACTATGCTGGTGAAAGTAGAGCAGGTAGGTGCGGCTTGTCACACTGGAAAGAGAAGTTGTTTTTTTAGGGATGTGTTAAAAAAAGAAGAAATTTAGGCTAAAAAGGACAATAAAGATATAAATTTCTTTAGGAGCAGGAAAGTGAATAAAGCAAATGAAGTTGTTGAAAAAATAAAAAATAAGTATGATAAATTGAGCAAAGGTCAAAAACTGTTGGCGGATTATATTATCAGTAACTACGATAAAGCAGCGTTTTTAACAGCGGCAAAGCTGGGAGCATTGGTTGGAGTGAGCGAATCTACCGTGGTGCGGTTTGCCATGAACCTGGGATATCAGGGATACCCTGAATTTCAGCGGGCACTGGAGGAAATGGTTCGAAATAAACTAAATTCCATTCAGAGAATGGAAGTGGCCTATGGACGAATCAGCCAGCCACAGATTTTAAGTTCTGTCTTACAGGCAGATGCCGACAAGATTAAACTGACATTGGAAAATATTGATGAAAAGGCCTTTGAGACGGCAATCGATATTTTATTGAATGCCAAGCATATTTATGTGTTGGGAATCAGAAGTTGTAGCCCATTAGCTAATTTTTTAAGCTTTTATCTTAATATGTTATTTGATAATGTTCATTTGATTCAGACCAACAGTGCCAGTGAGATATTTGAACAGATGATTCGAATTGATGAGCAGGATGCAATTATAGGTATCAGTTTTCCAAGATATTCTGTAAGGACCTTGAAGGCCATGGAGTTTGCAAACAACAGAAATGCCAAGGTGATTACCTTGACGGACAGTATACACTCTCCTATGAACCTGTACTCTTCCTGTAATTTAATTGCAAGAAGTGATATGGCATCTATTGTGGATTCTTTGGTTGCTCCTTTAAGTGTAATCAATGCCCTGGTGGTAGCTTTATGTATGAGGAAACAGACAGAGGTTGTGAATACCCTGGAGACCTTGGAAAAGATATGGGATGAATATCAGGTTTACAGTAACGATGAAATCAATTACGTGGAAAATGACGTGATATTAAAAGATCCGTATTTGGAGAATAATGTATGAAAAACGTGATTATAGTAGGTGGCGGTGCGGCTGGTATGATGGCAGCAATACAGGCAGCCAGAAGCGGTGCCAGGGTTACCTTGTATGAGAAAAACGACAGGTTAGGGAAAAAATTATTTATTACAGGGAAAGGTCGGTGTAATCTCACCAACGCCTGTGATATGGAAGACTTGTTAAAAGCGGTAATGAAAAATTATAAATTTATGTACAGCTCTTTTCAAAACTTCAACAATTGGGAAGCTTTGGGCTTATTTGAAGAACTGGGTGTGCCCACGAAAATTGAACGAGGAAACAGGGTATTTCCTGCCACAGACCACTCATCAGATATTATCCGTGCCCTGGAAAATGAGATGAAACGGTGCGGGGTACAAGTGATGCTACAGCAGCCGGTAAAAAAAATATTATGCCATGATGGCAGGGTAGAGGGGGTAGTGTTGGAGTCGGGAACCAAGGCGTTTTCTGACCGTGTGATCATAGCTACAGGCGGTTTGTCCTATCCCTTAACCGGTTCTACCGGAGATGGACTCAGATTCGCAAAGGAACTTGGAATAAGAGTGACAGAAACGTCACCGGCGTTAGTGCCGTTGGTGACAAAGGAAGATTATGTGCCCCAAATGCAAGGGCTGTCTTTGCGAAATGTAAACGTGAAAATCAAGAGTGATGGCAAGGTGCTTTATGATGAATTCGGAGAGATGTTGTTTACCCATTATGGGTTAAGCGGTCCACTGATTCTAAGTGCCAGCAGTATGATTCTGGATGATTTAAAGAAGCATCCATTGAAGGTGGAAATAGATTTAAAACCGGCGTTGACAGAAGAACAACTGGACCACAGAATCCTTAGAGATTTTTCACAGGCTCAGAACAAACAGTTTAAAAATGTGTTGGGCAATTTATTGCCTGCCAAATTGATTCCTGTAATGATAAACTTAAGTGGCATTTCCCCAGAAAAAAAAGTAAACGAGATTAACAAAAAAGAACGCAGAAAACTTTTGGAAATGCTAAAAAGATTCCCTGTGACAGTGATTGGTGTCAGGGATTACAACGAGGCTATCATTACCAGAGGTGGAGTGGATGTAAAGGAAATCTCTCCAGCTACTATGGAATGCAAAAAAATTGAAAATTTATATTTTGTGGGAGAGGTTTTGGATGTGGATGCAGTTACCGGAGGCTTCAATTTACAGATTGCATGGTCCACGGCTGTGGCTGCCGGGAAAGCAGTGGCAAAATAATATCCCATAAATTTCCGAATATTTTTATAAAAATGAATGAAATACAGAAAAAGGAGAAAAATATGTCTTATAATATAGCTATTGATGGACCGGCAGGGGCGGGAAAGAGTACCATCGCAAAAAAAATTGCAAAGGAGCTGTCTTATATTTACGTGGATACCGGTGCCATGTACCGTGCTATGGCGTTATTTTTTATTCGCCAGGGAATTGGTCCCGAAGAAACGGAGAGGATCAACCAAGAATGCGAAAATGCAAATATTACCATTGAATACAAGGATGGGGAGCAACAGGTTCTTTTGAATGGAGAAAATGTGAATGGGCTGATTCGTACAGAGGAAGTTGGAAATATGGCATCTGCAACTTCTGTCAACGTAAATGTAAGAACAAAGATGGTTCAATTGCAGCAACAGCTGGCAAAAACAGCAGATGTGATTATGGATGGCCGTGATATAGGAACCAAGGTATTGCCAAACGCCACATTAAAGATTTACCTTACAGCCAGTTCGAGAACAAGAGCAACCAGAAGGTACAATGAGCTGGTGGCAAAAAATGTGGAGTGTGATTTAGATACCATAGAGAAGGATATTATTGACAGAGATTACAGAGATATGCATAGAGAACATTCCCCTTTGATGCAGGCAGAGGATGCGATTCTTGTGGATTCTTCAGATATGACTATCCAGGAAGTGGTAGATGAAATTATTGCCCTTTTCAGAGAGAGAATGTAGAGGTTTCGAATATGGAAGTTAAACTTGCAAAAACGGCTGGGTTTTGTTTTGGAGTAAAAAGAGCCGTGGATACAGTATATGAACAGGTGAAGACTGGAAAAAAAATCTACACCCTTGGACCGATTATTCACAATGAAGAGGTGGTGAAGGATTTAGAAAAACGAGGGGTGATTGTCCTTAATTCAGAAGAAGAATTAAAGAACCTAACAGAAGGTACTGTAATTATCCGTTCCCATGGTGTGGAGAAGAGAGTATATGAACTGATAGAACAGCAGAAATTAGAGCACGTGGATGCTACCTGTCCATTTGTGCGCAAGATTCACAAGATTGTGGAAGAGGAAAGTGAAAAGGGAAATACCATTTTAATTATTGGCAATGCCACACATCCGGAAGTGGAGGGAATCAGAGGTTGGAGTAAAACTCCCGCTTATGTGGTAAATAATGTAGAAGAGGCTCGTAAATTTGACGAAAAAGTCGACAAAAAATTGTGTATTGTATCACAGACGACATTTAATTACAAGAAATTTCAAGAATTAGTTGAAATTATTTCAAAAAAGGGGTATGATATAATTGTTTTGAATACCATTTGTAATGCAACGAATGAACGTCAGCAGGAGGCACAGGAAATTGCAAAAGAAGTGGAGGCTATGATTGTCATTGGAGGCAGGCATAGTTCCAACACACAAAAGTTATTCGAAATATGCAAAAAAGAATGTGAAAATACTTACTATATACAGACACTTGTTGATTTAGATTTTGACAGACTAAAGACTGTTGGCTGCGTAGGTATTACCGCAGGGGCATCCACCCCAAAGAATATTATTGAGGAGGTTCAATGTAAATGTCAGAATTAAGTTTTGAAGAAATGCTGGATCAGTCTTTTAAGACTATCAGAACTGGCGAAAAAGTGGAAGGAACTGTAATAAGCGTAAAGGAAGATGAAATCATCTTAAATATAGGTTACAAAGCAGACGGTATTATTACAAGAAACGAGTACACGAACACACCAAATGTTGACCTGACTACAATGGTGCAGGTTGGCGAAACAATGGAAGCAAAGGTTATTAAGGTAAATGACGGTGAAGGTCAGGTATTATTAACCTACAAACGTCTTGCAGCAGACAAGGCAAATGAAAGATTAGAAGAAGCTTTCAATAACAAGGAAGTTTTAAAAGCAAAAGTTGCCCAGGTATTAGATGGTGGCTTAAGCGTAGTTGTAGATGAAGCAAGAGTATTTATTCCTGCAAGCTTAGTTTCAGATACTTATGAAAAGAATTTAGAAAAATATGCTGGACAGGAAATCGAATTTGTGATCAGCGAATTTAATCCAAAGAGAAGAAGAATCATTGGAGACCGTAAACAGCTTATTATGGCTGAAAAGGCTGAAAAGCAAAAAGAATTATTTGCAAAGATTTCTGCCGGAGATATTGTGGAAGGCGTAGTTAAGAATGTGACAGATTTTGGTGCATTCGTTGACTTAGGCGGAGCAGATGGATTACTTCATATCTCAGAAATGTCATGGGGTAGAGTTGAAAATCCAAAGAAGGTATTTAAGGTTGGTGATACTGTAAAAGTATTAATCAAAGAGATTACCGGAGAAAAAATTGCATTATCTATGAAATTCCCAGAGGCAAATCCTTGGAACAATGCGGCTGAAAAGTATGCAGTTGGAAATGTTGTTAAGGGTAAGGTAGCAAGAATGACAGATTTTGGTGCTTTCGTTGAGTTAGAAGCTGGTGTAGATGCACTGTTACATGTATCTCAGATTTCTAGAACTCATGTTGAAAAGCCAGCTGATTTCTTAAAGGTTGGACAGGAAGTGGAAGCTAAAATTGTTGATTTCAACGAAGCTGACAAGAAAATCAGCCTGAGCATGAAGGTTCTTGAGCCAGAAGCAACAACAGAAGAAACAGCAACAGAAGAATAATTGGTTGTATTAGGTAAGTATAGTAGGGTCTGCCGATAGTGGCTGACCTTACTTTTTTATGGTTAGATAAGAATCATGAATAGAAAGGGGAAACAGGTATGGCAATGGATTATGAAGGCTTTAAGAAAAAGGTATATGAATTAACAAAAATTGATTTGAGCTTATACAAAGAAAAGCAGATGAAACGAAGAATTGATACGTTGATTGCGAAGAATAATATTTCGGGTTATGATGATTATGTCAAGGCAATTCAGACGGATAAAAATTTGTTTGAAGGCTTTGTAAATTATTTAACCATCAATGTGTCGGAGTTTTATCGCAATCCGGAACAGTGGGAAATCCTTGATAAAGATGTGTTCCCTATGCTGATTCAAAGATATGGAAAAAATCTTAAAATTTGGAGTGCTGCCTGTTCTACAGGTGATGAGCCTTATTCTTTGGTTATGGCTTTATCTCGGCATTTACCACTGAGCAATATCAAAATTATTGCTACAGATATAGATAAGCAGGTAATTGCAAAGGCGAAAGTGGGCTTATACAATGAAAAAAGTATTGCGGCAGTTCCAAAGGATTTGAAACAAAAGTATTTCACCAAGGTAGGACCATCCTATCAGATTTCGGAAGAAATTAAATCGAGAGTGGAATTTAAGGAACATAATTTGTTGAAAGATCCATATCCATCAGATTGTAATCTTATTGTATGTAGAAATGTAATGATTTACTTTACGGAGGAGGCTAAGCAGGATATATATATAATGTTTCACTCTGCGCTGAAAAGTAAGGGGATTTTATTTATTGGCAGTACAGAACAGATTATGAATTATAAAGAATTGAACTATGATCGTTATAAATCCTTTTTTTATCAGAGAGCGGATTAAGGGTTACTGTTCACAGATATCTGTGAACAGTACGATTGAGGAATTAATGCATCAGAAGCATGGAAAAAATGTATTTACACAGAAGGCTGGTATCCGTACACTTTAGTTCTTCCAGGCTAAAGTAGCAGACCTTATCCTTGTATTCCTGTCGAAAGGCAGGGGATAGGATTTCATAGGGCTGCATTAGGAAACAGCCTTCTTTTTTGCTGTAACAATTGCTGGCTTTGGCTTTTTGGCGACAGTCCTTGTCCATATATTCTGCCACACTTTTGTGGATTGCCATGTCTTCCAATGGAAGATAGTAATAATTTTTGTAGTCCGGATAGAAATATTTTAGTGTTCCGGAAAAAATGGGTACTGTGATATATAATTCCTGCTCTTTGCTGTGTGCAGAAAAGAAATTGCATTGGTAATCAAAAGAAAATGGCAGGGGATAGACATATTTTAGGAAGAATGTGATGCTGTCATCGTTTCCTTTCAGACTTTGGTATTGTATTTTCTCGGCATTGAAATATTTTAGGCTGAGTAAAGAAGAAAGCTTCAACATTCCTTCTAAATCCTCGTGGTTGTGCAGCAATAGAATTTCCAGCAGGTCCTGACTTGGATTCTTTGCATAAGAATTATATATTGGGATTAATTCTCCGCCGTTATACTTGTCTTTTCGATGGATAGAGGAAAATTCTTCGATGGTTTTCTGTTTTAAATTTGGAAGACCAAAAAGTTTCTTATATGGAGTAATCAGTTTGTAAATATCACATTCCAAGAAGTTGGAAAATTCTTCGTCTATCTCAAAAAAATTACATTTTCCTAAAAGATATGGAATATCAAAACCATTCCCGTTAAAGTGAATCAAAGTATGAAAAGATTTTGAAAAATCAAAAAAAGCAGTTAATATTTCCGTTTCTTCTCCCATATGATTTGCGAAGAACTGACGAATGCATGGAACGTTGTCTTTGAAATATAGGCAGCCAATTAAGTACAATTGGGAGTTTTTGGAAGAAAACCCTGTGGTTTCGATATCAAAGAACAAAATTTCTTCCAGTTTGTAAGTTTCAGAAAGCACCTTTGGAATTGGTGTATCCAGTTTATCATCGAATGTATTCATAGTCATATCCTCCCTTAATCAAATTTCATAAATATGTATACTTGTATCTTATCACTAATGAAAAGAATAAAAAAGAATAAATGAAAAAAAGGTGTCAGGGGCGTGTCGATACTGTAACAATTCAACAGAAAAAGGAAGAAGTTTTTCTGATTGTTTATAGACTTTTTATTAAAAAGATAGTAAAATTTAGATATATGTGTTTGTCGAATTGACACCATAGGCTCAGAATAAGAGCAGAAGGAAAGTTACAGAAAGAAGGTTAGAATATGGGACTAGGAACGTTTAAGGGGGGTATTCACCCAAACGATGGAAAAAATTTATCCAAAGACAAACCAATCAAAGAAATTTTGCCAAAAGGTGAGTTGGTGTATCCGTTATCCCAACATATTGGGGCACCGGCAGTTCCTATTGTAGAGAAGGGACAGCGTGTGTTGGAGGGACAGAAGATTGCCGAAGCACAAGGGTTTGTATCGGCACCTATCTACGCAACGGTTTCAGGAACCGTAAAGGCAATTGAGCCAAGAAGAGGCGTGGTTGGCAATAAGATCATGTCAATTGTAGTAGAGAATGATGGGTTGTATGAGACGGTTCAGTATCCGGATCATGGACCCTATGAGAAACTGTCAAAGGATGAAATAAGACAGATTATTCAAGAGGCAGGGATTGTAGGAATGGGGGGAGCTGGTTTTCCCACCCATGTAAAACTATCACCAAAGGAACCTGAAAAAATTGATTTTGTCATTGCCAATTGTGCAGAGTGTGAACCATACCTTACCTCTGATTACCGAAGAATGTTAGAGGAACCTGAAAAGTTGGTAGAGGGATTAAAGATTATTCTAAGACTTTTTGATAACGCAAAGGGTATTCTTGCGGTGGAAGACAATAAGCGGGATTGTATTGAAATATTAGAAAAGCTGACACAAAATGAAGAACGAATTACTGTAAAAGCCTTGAAGACAAAGTATCCTCAAGGGGCAGAAAGACAGTTAATCTATGCTTCTACCGGAAGAAAAATTAATTCCAAAATGCTTCCGGCAGATGCAGGATGTGTGGTGAATAACGTAGATACCATTGTGGCTGTGTATCATGCGGTGGTGGAAGGAAAACCCCTAATGAATCGTATTGTCACGGTAACAGGGAATGCCATAAAAAATCCAAGAAATTTTATCGTAAGAGTTGGAACAAATTATGCAGAATTGATAGAGGAAGCAGGAGGGTTTAAAAAGGAGCCTGCCAAGATTGTTTCCGGGGGGCCTATGATGGGATTTGCCATCTTTGAATTGGATTTACCGGTAACCAAAACAAGTTCCGCGCTTTTGTGTATGACAAAAGATGAGGTAGCGCAGTATGAACCTACCAACTGCATTAACTGCGGAAAGTGTGTGGATGTGTGTCCGGGAAGAATTGTACCGTCAAGAGTTGCAGACTATGCGGAGCATCATGATACAGAAAAGTTCCAGAAAGCAAATGGAATGGAGTGTTGTGAATGTGGATGCTGCAGTTTTATTTGTCCAGCCAAGAGACCATTGACACAGTCCATTAAGTCTATGAGAAAAATGGTATTGGCAAGCAGAAAAAAATAAAAAAGATAAATTAGAATTAGAAACAAATAAAGAGGTGATTTTTGTGAGTGAATTAAAACATGTATCGTCTTCACCACATATCAGAAGTAAGATAACAACATCAAATATTATGCTATTGGTTATTTTTGCATTGATGCCAGCTACCTTGTTTGGGGTCTGGAATTTTGGTATCAGTGCGTTGATGAATATTGTGGTATGTGTGGGCGTTTCCGTAGGAGCAGAGTTTATTTATGAAAAACTTATGCATAAAAAGGTAACTGTCAATGATTATTCGGCAGCTCTGACAGGTCTGTTGCTGGCTTTGAATCTGCCGCCAAATGCTACTTGGTGGATGAGTGCGATTGGAAGCTTGTTTGCAATTATCGTTGTAAAACAGTTATTCGGGGGCTTGGGACAGAATTTTATGAACCCGGCCTTGGCAGCAAGATGTTTTCTTTTGATTGCCTTTACCGGAAGAATGACAGACTTTACATATGATGGTGTTTCTACAGCTACTCCTCTTGCACTTTTAAAGAATGGGGAAAGTGTCAACATCCTGGATATGGTCATCGGTAAAACGGCAGGTACGATTGGTGAAACCAGTGCAGTATTATTGTTAGCGGGAGCAGCAGTGCTGATTGTATTGGGAGTCATAGACTTGAGAATTCCAGCAAGTTATATTATATCCTTTGTGGTATTTATCGTGATTTTTGGTGGACATGGTTTTGATTTGAATTATATCGTGGCGCATCTTTCTGGTGGTGGATTAATGTTAGGTGCATTTTTCATGGCCACAGACTATGTAACTTCTCCAATTACATCAAAGGGACAGATCGTATATGGAATATTATTGGGGATTCTGACCGGAATTTTCCGTCTGTTCGGTGGCTCTGCAGAAGGGGTATCCTATGCCATTATTTTCTGTAATCTTCTGGTTCCATTAATTGAGAGAGTTACCATGCCAAAGCCTTTTGGTCCAGAGGAAAAGGAGGTGCAGGCATAATGAATAAGATTGTAAAAGATGCTTTCGTGCTTACAGCAATTACTTTGATTTCAGGGGGATTGCTGGGAAGTGTCTATGAGATAACAAAAGAGCCAATTGCGAAACAGGAAGAACTTGCAAAGCAGGAGGCATACAAAACGGTGCTTCCTAAGGCGGACAGCTTTAAAGAGGTTGCAATGAAAGGGGATGCAGGAGTGAAAATCCCTGCAGCAGCAGGATATACAGCTCAGGAAATTACCTCAGTTGCCAGTGGTCTGGACAAAGATGGAAATCAAGTGGGCTTTGTATATACCATTGTCACTAGTGAAGGTTATGGAGGAGATATCACTTTCACTATGGGTATCACTTCTGACGGAACGGTCCAGGGGATTGAAATGCTATCCATCAGCGAAACAGCAGGTCTTGGTATGAAAGCGGCAGAAGATGATTTTAAATCTCAGTACGCAAATAAGAAAGTGGAGAAATTCCAGTACACCAAGACAGGCGCAGTAGAAGAGAATGAAATTGATGCAATAAGTGGTGCAACCATTACTACCAATGCAGTGACCAATGGAGTGAATGCAGGACTGGCTTACTTTGCAGAAGAAGGAGGAAAAGCTGATGAATAAGTGTATGGAACGTTTATTTAATGGATTGGTGAAGGAAAATCCTACCTTTGTGCTTATGTTGGGAATGTGTCCTACCTTGGCGGTAACTACCTCAGCAATGAATGGTTTGGGAATGGGACTTACAACTACAGTGGTTTTGATTATGTCAAATCTGATTATTTCCTTATTGCGGAAGGTAATTCCGGATAAGGTACGTATTCCGGCATATATCGTTATCATTGCCAGTTTTGTAACCTTGGTTGAACTTTTATTGGAAGGATTTATCCCAACACTGTATTCCGCACTTGGAATCTACATTCCCTTGATTGTTGTCAATTGTATTATTTTAGGACGCGCAGAGTCCTACGCTTCGAAAAATTCTCCCGTGGCATCAGCCTTTGATGGTATCGGTATGGGGCTTGGATTTACTGTGGGTCTTACCAGTATTGGTATGGTAAGAGAGATTCTTGGAGTTGGACAGATTTTTGGTATTCAGATACTACCGTCTTCTTACGAAGGGATGACAATTTTTATTCTTGCACCTGGAGCATTCTTTGTGCTTGCAGCTTTGACAGCGTTACAGAACAAGGTTAGAAACAGCAAGGGAAAACCAAAGGCAGTGGGATGTTCAGAGGGCTGCGGAGCGTGTCAGAACACAAGCTGTCTGGGAAAAGAACAGACAAAGGAGGCAAAGTAAATGAAAGAGTTAATTATTATCGCCATTGGGGCGGCATTAGTAAATAATGTAGTGTTGAGTCAATTTCTTGGTCTTTGTCCTTTCCTTGGTGTATCAAAGAAAATTGATACTGCAGCAGGTATGGGGGGTGCCATCATTTTTGTCATCACACTTTCCTCTGCCATAACAAGTTTGATATATACATTTATTTTGGAAAAGACAAATTTGACTTACTTAAGAACCATCGTATTTATTCTGGTAATTGCAGCATTGGTGCAGTTTGTAGAAATGTTTTTAAAGAAGTCTATGCCGGCACTATATCAGTCGTTAGGAGTATTTCTGCCTTTGATTACAACAAACTGTGCAGTGTTGGGAGTTGCAATTACAAATGTACAGAAAGAATATAATATTTTGGAAAGCGTAGTAAACGGATTTGCAACTGCGGTTGGTTTTACCATTGCAATTGTAATTTTAGCCGGATTGAGAGAACGTATGGAGTATAATGATGTTCCTGAATCGTTTCAAGGAATGCCGATTGTGTTGATTACATCAGGGTTGATGGCAATTGCGTTCTTTGGCTTCTCCGGTCTGATTTAAGGAGGAAAAGGATATGAATATTACAGGAATTTTAATTGCGGCAGTCGTTGTTGCAGTGATTGGACTTGTACTGGGACTTTTCCTCGGGGTAGCCGGAGAAAAATTCAAAGTAGAGGTTGATGAAAAGGAAATTGCAGTTCGTAATGAACTTCCTGGCAACAATTGTGGTGGCTGTGGTTATGCAGGATGCGACGGATTGGCAGCAGCAATTGCAAAAGGGGAGGC
Source organism: uncultured Lachnospiraceae bacterium (assembly GCA_902767135.1). GTDB lineage: Bacteria > Bacillota > Clostridia > Lachnospirales > Lachnospiraceae > RUG11237. The sequence goes on from CACXGE010000027.1 coordinate 79,733, forward strand.
AGAGGTAAATGCCTGTCCGGTTGGCGGAGATGAATGTGCAAAGAAGATAGGTGCCATTATGGGAGTGGCTGCAGGAGAAGGAAAACAGATGGTTGCCTTTGTAAAGTGTGCAGGAAGTTGTGAAAAGGCGAAAACAGACTATGAATACTTTGGAGTAGAAGACTGCAGTATGGTAGAGTTTGTTCCAAATGGGGGACCAAAGAGCTGTAACTATGGATGCTTAGGTTATGGAAACTGTGTGAAGGCCTGTCCTTTTGATGCAATTCACATTATAGATGGAATTGCCAAGGTGGATAGTGAAAAGTGTAAGGCTTGTAAGAAGTGTATTGCAGCTTGTCCAAAGCATTTGATTGAGTTGGTGCCAAAAGATGCAAAGCATTTAGTTCAGTGTAGTTCTAAGGACCGTGGACCGGATGTGATGAAGGCTTGTTCTGTTGGATGTATCGGGTGTAAACTCTGCGAAAAACAGTGCGAAGTGGGTGCCATCACAGTGGAAGACAATATTGCTTATATAGACAGTGAAAAATGTACAAACTGTGGCAAGTGTGCAGAAAAGTGTCCAAAGAAGATTATTTTATGATTTGACCTAGAAAGTCAGGGAAACAGAGTATGAAAAAGATATATATTGAATTTGTATCTATTCTTTCTATTACCGTATACCTTCTTTCGGGTTGCAGTATGAACAGAGATTATAGTGAACAGAAACTTTTTTTTGACACAATCATCACAATCAATATATACAACATAGATGATAAGGCAGTCATGGAGGACTGCCTTATTCTCTGTGAAACATATGAGAAGATGTTCAGCAAAACCATAGAAGGCAGTGATGTATGGAATATTAATCATGCACAGGGAGAATGGGTGGAAGTGTCAGAAGATACGGTGGAGTTATTGAGGGAAGCAGTGGGGTATTCTAAGTTGACAGATGGAGTGTTTGACATTACGATTGCTCCATTGACCCAATTGTGGAATGTAAAAGATAACCCAGGGAAACTGCCTTCCCAGGAAGATATTAAGAAAGCGAAAAGCCATATCGACTACCGATTGATTGAAATAGATGGCAACAAAGTTCGGTTAAAGGACAAAAAAGCACAGATTGACCTTGGGGGCATTGCCAAAGGATTTATCGCAGATAAGCTGGGAGACTTCATCCTATCCCGTGGTGTGAACTCAGCTATGATTAATCTGGGTGGTAATATTAAAGTCATTGGCAGTAAAGTAGATGGAAGTGATTGGAATATTGGCATACAAAAGCCTTTTGCTGACAGAAATGAAGTGATAGGCAGTGTAAAAGTAAAAGATAAAACAGTGGTTTCTTCTGGAATTTACGAAAGATATTTTGAATATGAAGGAAAAATATATCATCATATTATAGACAAGACTACGGGAGCACCATCGGAGAGTGATTTAGAAGGGGTTTCTATTATAGGGGAATCGTCAACCACAGCGGATTTCTTGAGTACCACCTGTATTTTGTTAGGATCTGAAAAAGGAATGGAATTGATTGAGAATACAGAAGGAGTAGAGGCTGTGTTTGTAAAGCGGGATGGCAGTGTGACAAAAAGCAGTGGGGCATTATTAAAAAAGGTATTTGAGTAAACTGTTATGAAAAATAGTAGAAAAAAACAAACGAATATGATATAATCTAGGGCAATAGAAAGTTCTGTGGAGGGCTTTCTATTGTTTTGTGTAGTGTCAAAAATATAGATTGGAGAGAAATCATGCTTTTTAATTCTTTGTCATTTGCAGTTTTTCTGCCCATTGTATTCTTACTATATTGGGCAATTCCGGATAAATACAGGTATTTGGTATTGTTTGTAGCCAGTTACTATTTCTATATGAGTTGGAATGTCAAATACGTAATTTTGATTTTGTTTACCACCGCAATTTCTTATGGATGTGCCTTGGCGTTGGAAAGAGCAAAAGACAGACAGAAAAGAAAAATTCTGCTTTTTTCCACATTGGTGGCAAGTCTGGGATGCCTTTTCTTTTTTAAGTACTTTAATTTTGCCAGTGAAAGTGTATGTGCAGTGTTGAATTTGTTTACGATTAAGATACATCCCGTAACCTTACGTCTACTGTTGCCAGTGGGGATTTCTTTTTACACCTTTCAGACCTTAAGCTATGTGATTGACGTGTATAGGTCAGAGGTAAAACCAGAACATAATTTTATAAAATATGCTACTTTTATTTCTTTCTTTCCACAGTTGGTAGCAGGTCCCATTGAAAGAACCAATCATCTTTTGCCTCAGATTGTGGGAAACCATACATTTACCTATGAGGAGGCCAGTTATGGAGTAAAACAGATGGCATGGGGTTACTTTAAGAAAATGGTGGTAGCGGATACTCTTGCGGTATATGTTGATACGGTGTATCACAACTTATATGCGTATAAAGGGTTTCCTTTGGTGGTAGTATCCTTACTGTTTTCCATCCAGATTTATTGTGACTTTTCAGGGTATTCGGATATTGCTATAGGATGTGCAAAGCTGTTTGGCATTGACTTAATGAAAAATTTTGATAGCCCATATTTTTCAACTTCCATAAAAGAATTTTGGAGAAGATGGCATATATCCCTTTCCACCTGGTTTAAAGATTATGTGTACATACCATTAGGAGGAAACAGGGTGAGCAAAGCCAGAAATTGTTGGAATCTGTTGGTAACGTTTATGGTGAGTGGATTGTGGCATGGTGCCAACTGGACTTATGTTATCTGGGGTGGGTTACATGGAGTGATTCAGATATTGGAAAATCTGCTGTTCCCCAAAAAGAAAGGAAAAGCAGATTCTAAAGAAAAAGACAAGTTATTCTTTGGAAAGGTAATCTGGGTATTTCTATTTACCACTTTTGCGTGGGTTTTCTTTCGGGCGGAAACCTTTGAAGACGCAATCTATGTGATAGGACACATGTTTGATGGAATAGGTCAGCCGGCAGTATACTTTAGCTTCAGTCAGTTGTATACTTATCTGGGGTTGGATTTACTTACTTTATTGGGGATGATCTGTTCGGTGGCGATTCTCACCGTATTTGATTATATATCCTTAAAGAAAGATGTTTTAAAATCTATTGGGCAGCGTAAATTGATGCTGCGCTGGGCAATTTATATATGTTTTATTATCTTTATCATATTTAATGTTCCCGTAACTTCAGGCCAGGAGTTTATTTATTTCCAATTTTAATTGAAAATGGGGAAATGATAGCGGTAGGGAACGATTACGTTTATGGAAAGAAGCAGGTAAAAAAGAAGATGAAGAAATTTATAAAGAAGATATCAATATTTCTTGGTATATTGGCAGTGATCATAATTCCAGTGGTATGGGGATGTATGAAGTTTATCGCACCACAGTATGAACAGGGCTATAATGCCTCCCTTTTGGATAAGGTGGAACGATTGAAAACCTTGCCAGGGGAGAGGATTGTACTGATTGGGAATTCCAATGTATCTTTCGGATTTCAGTCGGATTTACTAGAAAAGGCATATGGTATACCAGTGGTAAATATGGGACTTCACGGAGGTTTGGGGAATGCATTTCATGAAAAAATGGCAAAAATAAATGTACATAAGGGAGACATTTATGTTATCTGTCATCACACCTTTTCAGATAATGGAAAAATAGATGATATAGAGCTGGCGTGGATTACGTTAGAAAATCATTATGATTTGTATTCTCTGGCAGATAAGAAGGACTATTCTTCCCTCGCAATGGGATTTCCTACTTATATAAAAAAAGTGGGAGTGCTTTGGGGAATGGGACTGGTAAATCAGGAAGCTAAGAAAAACTATAACGCAGAAACAGATGCCTGTTATTCTAGAGATGCATTTAATGAATATGGGGATGTGGCGTATGAGAGAGAAGAGGGGACTTTTGTATTTAAAGAACAGCAGCTTCCTGAAATCAATGAAGAATGCATCAAACGCCTGAATGAATTAAATGCTTATCTGGAAAGCAAGGGTGCAACTATGGTGGTGGCAGGATATCCTATCGGGGACGGAGAGTTTACTCCTGCGAAGGAAGACTTTATTACATTTCAAAGGGAATTAGAACAGCAGTTGGACTGTGAAGTGATTTCAGATTATACAGATTATTTTTATGATTACAGTTATTTTTATAATTCCTTTCTGCACCTGACTACCCAGGGAGCAAGAATGAGAACGGAACAGCTTATTGAAGATTTAAAAAAAATTATTAGATAGTGTCACAAAATATCACAGATTGTAAGCCCGTAAAGAATTAATTTACGGGCTTTAGATTTGTAATATTTTCGGGAAGCACAATATCTGAGTAAACTTCTGCGTACATCTTGGGGGAAAAATTTTCTATATAGTTTGTTGAAAAATCTTTAAAAAATCCATTTTTCTTCAGTATATCCACCGCCTTATTATAGGCAATAGCAGCAGTGACAGCATCCGAAAAATATCCTATGACATATTCACTTCGCAAATGGATTTTGGCTTTATAGCAGATGGTATCTTTTTTGAGAACTCTGCTAACTCCGTAATAGGGATTGATTACCTCAATATTTTCATATCTAAAATCGGAACTATCCTCATTTTTAAATTGATAGTCCTTTCCAGCCACAGCATGATTTTTTATGCCGTATCGCGAAAGGATATTTACCTGCATTCCATAATCAGCTACAAAGAGATGACCATTCCTGCGCATGATTTTGTGGCTGGAATAATAAAACAAATCATTTTGATCAAAAATCAGATAATCTCCAGGAGCAAAATAGTAATAAAAATAAGTTTTTTTCAGATAACATGGAGTTTTGATGTAGATACCATTATCTCTGAAATTGATTAAGCTTACATATTTTTCGAATTTAATAGAAAAAGTAGTCTGATAATCATCAATAATGCAGGTGGAGTTCATAATATTGTTCGCTTCCGCATAGACCGTGTGTGCTTCCCATTCGGTAGGATAGCTTCCCAGACTGATATGTTTATTCTGATGGGTGAAAGACGAGCGATAATAGACCGTTCCGTCCTTTTTTTGTGCTTGGAATACACCTGGTAACATATTATTCTCCTTCTAATTAATATACCTAGGCGTTTAACAAACGCCCCAACCCATTGATTTTACTGGGTTTTCTTATATATTTTATATAAATTTTCTCTCCACAAGTGGTATAA
>CACXGE010000028.1 GCA_902767135.1 uncultured Lachnospiraceae bacterium
AAAGGAATATACCACATACACTGAGCTGAAAATGTTACTGCTGTCCAATCCAGTAACAAGCATAAAATCGTCAGCCACAATGCAAAGATCATATCCTGGGTCTGCTGATTGATTTTTGAACGGAGAATCTTTATGCTATATATTAAATTTGAAACATGTTTGCTGTAGTACAATATCGTACCTACTAATCCAAATGTACACAGCAATTCGATATAATTATTATGGGAATAGTTATATTGTGAAAATCTTGTATTTGCTCTGAAAAAATTCCATCCTCCTCCAAAAAGCGGCCTCTTTAAAAAGATCGTAAAACCTTCTTTTATCATTTCATTTCTCACATCTGTTGAATTGGAAAAGATCGTAGCTGAAGAGCCGTACAACATTGTTTGAATCATACTCTCGATTCTTATTCCAATGATATTATACAGATAAGAAACGTTAAATATCAGGTAACCTAATATCGCAAATGCCAACCCTATTTTCAACCATCTGCTCGCTTTTTTCCTGTCGTAAGCAAAGATAAGCAGTAAATCTATTACCAAAATAATCAATACCTTTTTGGAACCAGTAATTAGCATGATTGCAGCTGTAAGTCCAAAGAACGCAAATTTATACCACTTTTTCTCCAGGCAGTACCACCAGACAGCAAAAATAGAAATAATACCAAAATTGTATCCAACCGTATTCACATTTCCACTTAAAGCATCTCCAATTCTTTGTGTTCCTAGAATAATTTCTTCTCTTTGCATTAAAAAGAAATATATCATCGAAAAAAAACCAGCATATAAAAAAGGCTTTATTATAGTATTCACTTTTGTACTAATGATTTTATTTACCAAAAAATAAAGCCCTATACACTCAAAGTATCTATAAAACATTGTGTTCCATGGGAAACTACTGTTATTTAATCGGAAAAGGCCATAAAACATGTACATTAAAAAGACTAAAGCAAGCCATAAAGGGAATGAATTCACTTTAAGCTTAAAGTGAAAACTCGGAAGTCCAAAGACAACTATACCTATAAGCATTCCAAATCCCGTTAAACACAAATATAGATACATTGTTTCAATTCTATAAAAACAAATCTCGCCAATCAATAGAGCTGTAAGTGCAAGTACTCCAAGACTGAAATTTTGTTCGGAACTCCCATATCTCATAGCTCAATCACCATTCATGGATCTTTAAGATGCTGCCAAAATAGCTTTGCCATAAATCATATATTTTCTCAGGTAAATATCTAAATATCGATTCTTTCGCATTTTCGCTAAATACGACTTGCATCTTATAATCATTAAGAATTTTAATTATTTCCGATGCCAATTTCTGTTTATCTTCCACAGGGACAATAATGCCGTTTACGTTATTATCAATAATCTCCCTGGCTCCACCAGGTCTACAGTCTGTTGATATGCTCGGAATACCTAAAGCCATAGCCTCCAATAGTGTATTTGGCAATCCCTCATAATTAGAACTCAACACAAAGAGAGAAGCATCATAGATCAATTTATGGATTTCTTTGCTTGTCCCTTTAAGAAAGACTCTTTTTGTCAGTTTAAGATTATCAATCTGCTTTTGCAATTCGTCTTTAAGTTCACCATCGCCGTAAATTTCCAAAGTATAATCCGGAATCTGGTCAGCAATAAGTGCAAAGGCATCAATAAGTAGTTTATGATTCTTTTGCGGATGAAGTCGGCCAACGGTTACAATTACTTTCCTGCGTTCCTTAACCTCAGGAAAACCATCTGCTTTGACAAACACAGGATTTGGAATAACCGTACTTCTGGACTGCACCGCATGATTAAAAAATTTTTGTGCTCCCTTGGATTGGAAAACAAAACCATCTATTCTGGGCAATACCAGTTTCCTTATTATACCCAGGGCTCCACTATATTCCTTATCGCCAGGGTCACCCCTCTCTGAGTAGATCACTCTGCCGGGTATACTCTTCCTCATAAGCGCAGTCATATAAGCAGATTGAAACCAAAAGTTTACAGTAACATCCGGTTTAAGCTCATCAAGCCTTTTCCTGATATCTTGATAGCGAGTAAGAACACGCAGCACACCTGTTTTCCTGTCTGGCAGGAATATATACTTCACTCTCTCGTCCAGCGGATAGCAGTTATTATCTACACATATTGAAATGACCGTAACATCATGTCCTCTCTCGGCCATGGCATTAGCAAGCATTACATTCTGCTTTTCTGCCCCACCAAATCCGTGCAGGTATGACAAAAATACTATTCTCATCTCGTATTCCTTCGTCAGGTCATAATGATTTATAACCTGAGCGTCTTTATTATTTTACGACTCAATTTATAGTTCCCAACAAATGCTACTGCGAGCGCCTTGCGTGTCGACGACATGGGTGATTTAAGAAGCAACCCTAAATTCTTCTTTAATCTCTTCCTTAGTTTCTTTACAAGCTTCTCTGGATCCTCGATGCTGCTGCTATCAATTCCATCCTTTGCAGCTCGTGCCAACAATGAGAAATCAGATCTTGCTTCTTTCATCTTGGCTAGTTCTATTATCTTAGGATCTCCGGTTTCTTCTGCCAAGCATACTAAATTACGGGAAACCGTTAACAATGCCAAATCTTTCTTCTTCATTGCTCCGGTTGTAATACTTGTATCTCCTTGGAAGTAGAAGTATTTTATTTGATTACTAACCGCAATCTTCGAACATTTCCTAAGGATACGGTAGTTGAAACAGATATCTTCGTTAACTGTGCCTTCTTCAAATGTTTCCGTATCGTCTCGGAACAATTCCCGTTTATAGAGTTTTCTACAAGCAGAGTAAGGCGCACCATTCTGCTCACTCATACCACGATACATATAGTGCTCAAGGATGTTACGCCCTGTGTAGATCTCCACCCGTTCATTTTGAGTGGGAATAAGG
>CACXGE010000029.1 GCA_902767135.1 uncultured Lachnospiraceae bacterium
CAGGTCTGCGCATTTACTGCGCTGACCGTGCAAAAATGTGCATTTAACAAAAATCGGGCAATTTTTCATGCGTAAGCATTGCCCGATTTGGTAACAGTTTAGCCTATGGCTGAACTGTTACAGAAAAACAAAATTACAGCAAATTCTAATTGACAAATACAGAATAATAGGATGTAATAAATGAGATGGAAAAAAGAAACGTAGTATACAGGTAGTATACAAAATAAAGAAAAAACGCATGAAATAAAGGAATTTGAGCAAAGTCTAAGTTAGCTTAGAAAAATTTCAACCCCCGAAAATCCAGTATTTTCGGGGGTTCTTTTGTGCGGAAAAAGGTAAAAAAAGTATAAAATTCATACCTCCATTTATTTTAAAGTGGCAAGGGATTTATTGAAGCCACTCATGTTCACTGGCGAACAACTCTCTTGATACAGTATTCCTGCATAAAAGATATAATGTCATTGTCGTTCCCTGTTTCATAAAAGGAAATTAGAAGTGTTTTAAATTCTTCCAATTTTTCAATGGGAATCTGGAAAATACCGATATCATGTTGGATTAAGATTTTATTTGTTATTAACTGGGCAACACGCTTGTTACCATCAATAAACATCTGGGTTCTGGCTATAAAGCAAAAGTATCTGAGTGCACGAAGTTCGATATCTTCTATGGCATTTAATTCCTGCAAGCTATCCATAATAGTTAAGGTATTGGGTATTTCTGGTTCCCAGGAAGTACCACCAATCTGAACAGGGATGGTACGTATTTCGCCAGCATTATAGAAAAGGAGTTCGCCAACGATTTTGTTAAATTCACGAAGCAGAGCAATGTCATTTTGATAATCAATATTATCAAAATGACATTGCCATGCACGTTTCATGTTGAGAATAAATAACATTTCTTCTTTGGTAGTCTGTGTTGGGGCATTTGCAAGTATTGCCTCTGTTTTTGGAAAGGTAGTACCTAATCCCTCAAGGTTTGCACTTTTCCAAATACTATCAACCAACAGTCTTTTTGCCATAGCAATTGCACTATCTATCATAAAGAGCACCTTCTTTCATATATTTTTAATTATAGATTTATCGTATCTGTTCAGAACAACTGAACAGACACGTTTAATCGGGCAATGCTTACGCATGGAAAATTGCCCGATTTTTGTAAAATGCACATTTTCTTACGGTCTCAGCAGTAAATGCTGAGATCTGTACTGAATAGTTACGATTTATCACTAATAAACTTACATAAGCCTTATAAGCCGTCAGGTGTTGCCGAACCTGGCGGTTTATTTGTGTTGGGAAAAATCGAATCTTATAATAATACATGCGCCCGCCAATAAGGAGGGGAAACGCATGATAAAAAACATATCTACTTTCATAATAAAGAAGTATACGTCATATATTACAGAGCGACAAACACAATATATTACAATACAGCATTTGAATCTTACATGAAATTATATGTGATAAAATAACATACCAGGCGGGCACTAACCAACGTCGCTGTGTTTTTCCATAGGCGGGTAAAGCTTCTCTAATTCTTCCGGAGTGTCCGGGATAGAGGTGGTTTGGTCATTACAAACACTTTCATTTATATCGTCTTTAGAAGAATCAGTATTGTTTGGAACATCAATATCAGTTCCTTCATGATCTGCATTGATAATTTGAGTAGAAGTGTATTTTTCTATTTGTAGTAAATCTTCAGCATTTTCAACTAATTTCTTTTTACCATAAGAATTTAGTTTTCTATAATACAAAACCAAATTTTCCTCTTCTCTATTTGCTGATATAATTCTAGAATCTCCAGAAAATAATTCTAAATATTTTTCGTTTTTATCCATTGGAACATTGTATCCAAGTAGCCAAGCTTCTTCTATTCCTAATGCTTTTGACATAAGGGTAATTCTGTCTTGTTTAGGTTTTGCGTAACCAGACATATATTGACTTATTGCTGATTTTGGAATACCGGTTTTTTCAGCTAGTTCAACTGGTTTCATATTCCTACTAGACAATGCCTCTTTTAGTCGAACTTTTAGTTCTTCTATTGGTAAAGACATAATTATCAACCTCCTTTAATGCAATTATAGTGTAATAGTTTCAAAAATTCAAGACAAAGTTTAATTTTTTTAAATAAAAATGATTGACATATTAGTTTCAAAATGCTAAACTCTGATTGAGAGTTAAGAAATAACAAAAGGAAGGAAAATAAAGATGACATTTGATTTCAGTAAATGGAAAGCTTGACATTATAGGAAGGGAATAAACGGGAATCTATGGAAAATATAGAAGAATTGCAGGAAAAAGTCATTCTCATTGCTGTAAACACCAAAGATGAGACAGAGACGAAAGAGAGTGTAGATGAATTGGAAGAGCTGGCAAAGACTGCAGGGGCAATTACTGTAGGTAAAGTGATACAAAACAGGGAAATGATTCATCAAAAAACTTATATTGGTAAGGGAAAAATAGAGGAAGTCAGAGACTTGATTTATGAAACTAAGGCTACAGGAGTCATCTGTGATGACGAATTGTCTCCGGCTCAACTTCACAATTTGGAAATGGAACTGGATACTAAGGTGATGGATCGTACTTTGATTATTCTGGATATCTTTGCCAGTCGGGCTATGACCTCAGAAGGAAAAATACAGGTAGAATTAGCACAGTTAAAATATCGTTTGGCTCGTCTGGTGGGGCTAAGAAGTTCCCTGTCCCGATTAGGGGGAGGAATAGGTACCAGAGGACCAGGAGAAAAGAAATTGGAGATGGACAGACGTTTGGTGAAGGAGAGGATTTCACAACTGAACAGAGAGCTAAATGAGGTAAAACGACACAGAGAAGTTATCAGAAAACAAAGAATGGAGAGCACCCAGCCGGTAGTGGCAATTGTGGGATATACCAATGCGGGGAAATCTACGTTGTTAAATTCATTGACGGGGGCAAAGGTATTGGAGGAAGATAAATTATTTGCAACTTTGGACCCTACCACAAGAATGTTGGAGTTGGATAATAAAGAACAGATCATGCTTACAGACACTGTGGGTTTTATCAGGAAATTACCTCATCATCTGGTGGATGCATTTAGAAGCACTCTGGAAGAGGCAAAATATGCAGATTTGATTCTGCATGTGGTGGATTGTTCTAATCCTCAGATGGAATCCCAAATGGAGACTGTTTATGAAACATTAGAAGCCCTGGAAGTGGGGGACAAACCAGTGTTTACCCTTTTTAACAAAGTGGACAAGTTAGAGAACGAAGGAGTGGGTTTCCCAGGGAAAGATGTTCGGGCAAAGAAAACTTTGCTGATTTCAGCAAGAGAGCAAAGGGGATTTGGGGAGATTAAAAAATTATTGGAGGATTTTCTGCATGAAAAACAGATGTATGTGGAACGCTTAGTACCTTACACAGAAACCGGAATCATACAGCTGGTGAGAAAATACGGAAGTCTTTTGGAAGAAGATTACCAGGATGGAGGAATTTTTATCAGAGGTTATATTCCAAAAGAATATTATACTAAGGTTACCGGGCTAATTTAGTAACAGTTCAGTCAGGTCTGCGCATTTACTGCGCTGACCGTGCGAAAATGTGAATTTAACAAAAAACGTGCAATTTTGCATGCGTAAGCATTGCCCGATTAAGTAACCGTTTAGCCTATGGCTAAACGGTTACTTAATTTAAACGGGAAATGTGGAAACGTGTTGCGATTTATGTGTAAAAATGGTAAAATATTTATAGAAGATACGTAGCTATTTGTGCAAAAATTAGTATAATGGTTGTTGAGGTGGAAGAAGATGAATGTATATTATCCAAAGGAAATTGAGGTAAAGACAGGGATTGAAAGCTGTGGGGGCAGTGCAGAGTTGTATCAAAATGTGGTGGATGTGTTTGTGAAAGAGGGAAGGAAGAAACTTCCTCTGATAAAACAGAATTATAAGGCGGAAAACTGGACAGACTATATTATTGCAGTTCATGGCCTGAAAAGTTCGGCAGCATCCATCGGAGCGATTGATTTATCCGCCCACGCAAAAGAGATGGAGTTTGCCGGAAAAGATGGCAATACTCGTCTGATACATGAAAAAACGGATGCTTTGCTGCAGGAATACGTACAGTTGTTACAGAAATTAACAGCATTTCTGAGGGAAACTCCCCAAGAAGCGCAGATTGCTTTTTTTGAAGAGTATTGTGATTAGGAGGGATAGGTATGGAAGATTTAATTGATATCCGTAATCGTAAAGAGCAAAAGAACATTATCAAATGGTATAATTGCAATTATGATATGAAAAAAAATGTGATTGGGGATGAAAATAATGAGATTTATCTGCCTTTGGAGTTGGAGGAACAAGAACAGGAACAGACGGAAGCAGTTTCCAAGGTAAATGCTTTTGGAGAGCCCACTGTGCCGGAGCCAACAGACAGTTATACGGCGGATGTGCTGAGTAGAATTAATCAGGCCAGAGATGACAAGTTAATGGCAGCAATTATGGAAGGAATGGAAAAATAGTATGGGACAAGCTGTAAGTAGCACGATAGCGATACCATCTATCTTAAAGGTGGGAAATGACACATTAGATGAAATTGGACGATATCTGAAAGAAAACGGTCTGGAAAATGTAGTGGTGTACTTTGGAAATGGACTGATTGCCATGTTTGGGGAGAGGGTTCTGGAATCCTTAAGAAATAACAGCATAGAAGTGTGGGACAAGAAAGAATTGGAGTCCATTGATATTGATGATATTGTGGCACTGGCGTTTTCTATTAATTCTAAGGTTCAGGCAATTATTGGAATCGGTGGAGGCAAGGTAATTGATGTGGCAAAATACGCTGCATATCTTAGAAAACTACCCTTTATCAGCGTGCCCACTTCTGCCTCCAGTGATGGATTTTCCAGTGCAAGTGCGTCCTTACTGGTAGATGGAAAGAGAACCTCGGTACCGGCAAGAATGGCGTATGGAATCATAGTGGATACAGGTGTAATCAAAAGTGCTCCTGACAAATTTATATATTCAGGCATCGGGGATTTGGTGGCAAAGATTACAGCTTTGTATGACTGGAAGTATGAGGACAGTCAGGGGTACGATACGCTGAATGATTTTGCCATGATGATTGCAAAAAAAGCAGTGAACAGTTTCGTTCGTACCACCTTCGAGAGCAATAGCATCAAGGATGAATTATTTTTAAGGGAGCTGGTGGATTCCCTGGCACTTAGTGGTATTGCAAATGAGATTGCAGGTAATTCTGCTCCTTCTAGTGGCAGTGAACATTTGATTTCCCACGCTCTTGACAAAATATCAAAACAGCCCCAGCTGCATGGCGTACAGGTGGGACTGGCTACTTATCTGATGAGTATGGTACAGGAGCATAGGGTAAAGAGAATTCGTAAGATATTTACGGATACCGGATTTTTTGATTATGCTGCATCCTTGAAAATGAGCAGGGAGGAGTTTGTAAAGGCCATAGATTTGGCACCTTCCATGAAACCTTATCGTCATACCTATATACATGAAGAAAAATACAGGGAGTTGGCAAAAAAAATACTGGTGGAGGATTCCATACTTTGTGAGATATTGCAATAAGTATTTATATTAGAAAAGGGTGAGAATATCGCCCTTTTTTGTGCCTGTTGCTTAACATAACTCTATGTTCCGTAGAATGTTATGGTTTTGCTACTGTATAGACGCAAGCTTGACACTTGCTGTCAAGCTATGCGCCAAGTCGGAAAAATTTGAATTTGATGAAGTGAGGTTTAGCATAAAGTGTATAATTTTAAGAGAATCGGAATGAATGAAATAGAAGAAATAAAGGCATTATTTACGAGTGTATTCACAATTGAACCATGGAATGATGATTGGTCAAATCAAGAACAACTTGATTTATATTTGTCTGATTTGGTGGGACAAAGTAATTCATTAAATATTGAATAAATTAGCCAACATATTAGACAAAATAGTTTTTATTGCTACAACATTTGCAATCGCAGGTGTCTTTTATGAGGGAATGGAGCAGGAATGGTTTGCAATAGTAGGTGTGTTGAAAGAGTTTGACGATAGCTGTTAAGTGAATAAATGTAAGGAGAGGTAATGGTATGGAACTATCAAAATATATGAAAAGCATAATTGATATGGACAGGGCTTCTGTGGTGATCTGTGGTTTAGACCACAAAATAATTTATATGAATCCCGTAGCCCTAAAACGTTATGAGAAGCGTGGTGGCAAGGAACTGATAGGAGAAAGCCTTATGGATTGTCACAATGAAAAATCAAAGGAAATCATAGAAGAGGTGGTATCCTGGTTTGGAAAGAGTGAGAAAAACAATATGATTTATACATACTATAACGAGAAGGAAAACAAAGATGTCTATATGGTTGCATTGAGGGATGAGGAGGAAACACTAATCGGATATTATGAAAAACATGAATATCGCCATAAAGAAACAGCGCCACTGTATGATTTTAGCCAGTCGCTGATATAGGGGGAAAAGAGCTGAGAAAGAAGGTTAGGTGAAGGAGTGCCGAATGACAATCAAAGAAATGTATAGAGGTTGTGTGAAAAAATTGAAGATGTCAACATTAAGTTACCGATTCGGCATATTAACTAATCACGACAAACATAATTTCTTATTATAATATAGTTAATATGTTTTTGGTAAATATTACAAGAGATTACCTGCAGGTACCCTTCCCCGATTCCAGGGGGGGCAATAAATTTCCTATGCCCACCCACCACCCATATTAAAAAAATAAGATTCCTATACCCACCCACCACCCATATTAAACAAAGGCATTCCCTTGCATCCCACTACACAATCAAAAAAAGTTTCCTGTCTCAAAATAAACACTTAATCAGTACCAGTTTTTTCAACTCCCCATCTTTAAAAAGCAAAGATGTGAACTTAAAAAAACTTAATTCACATACTCAAGCCGGAACAAGAAAATTTC
>CACXGE010000030.1 GCA_902767135.1 uncultured Lachnospiraceae bacterium
GATTTCCTTGCCCTTTTCCCCTTTCAAAACAATGGTTAATACATATTCTGTATCCTCATCAATCAAATCCTTAATAGGGATTTGTGCCTGGATATCATCTCCATTTGTCGTAAGCTTTGACACCTCATTATCCTCTACCAGACGAGTGGTATCCAGACTCCTTACCTCATACCCAATTTTTTGTACTTTAAAGTTTCCACCCTTCACATGAATCGTCAGCTTTCGGTCCGCCTGTAACGGTGTGATGGTGTCCCTCATGTATTTTGCTTCCATCTCCTGGCTATAACCATGGAGTGTATTCACTTCCATATCCCCAGCCAACATAGTTACTACCGGATAGGATGCATTTGCCATCTCTGCTGTCATATCTGTATTTCCTTTATTGGTCAATGCACTGATTACAAACACACTAACCACAAAGACCATGACTAGAATAGCCGCCTTAATTAAATGTCTTTTCATTGCTGTAATCTCCTGTTTTATACAAGCTTTGCCAGGGTTGGCTGAATGTTTAATTCTTCCATCATTGTTTCCAGTTTCGGGTTCTTGTGCTTTTCCCCTTTCTTTACTGCCCGAATCAGTATATTCTTTGGAGTGTGTTCTATATCGATAAATTCAAGAATCTGCACTTCATAGCCCTGTTCTTCCAAAAGTTCTCCACGAATGGCATCTGTGAGCAGTGCTGACATTCTTTCTCTTATGAGACCATACTTTAACACCGGCTCCAACATATCATTACGTATCTGTCGGTTCACCTCATGCTGACAGCAGAGTACCGATAAAATCACCTTTGCCCCCCAGTTTACTGCCTTTGCCAAAGCGTAATCTGTTGCAGTGTCACAGGCATGAAGGGTCACTACCATATCCACCTGTTCTAAATCCTGATAGCCTGCAATATCACCCACATAGAATTTTAATTTTTCACCATAACCATATTTTTGGCTAAGCTCATTGCAATGGGCAATCACATCTTCCTTTAAATCCAGCCCTACGATTTTAACCAGATACCCCTTCAATTCTCTTAAAAAATAATAAAGGGCAAAGGTAAGATAAGACTTTCCGCATCCAAAGTCAACAATGGTAATCTCTCTGTCCTTTGGTAGCTTATCCAAAATGTCTTCTACAAATTCCAAATATCGGTTAATCTGCTTAAATTTATCATAGCGGGAATTTACAACCTTTCCCTCCTTTGTCATAACACCCAGGTCTACCAAAAAAGGGACTGTTTTTCCCTCTTCTAAAATATATTTTTTCTTCCGGTTATGTGTCAAAAGCACAGGGCGTTTCTCTGGATTTTGTTTTACCTTAATTGCCATCTTTCCTTTTTTACTTACCAGCACCGTCACTTTTTTATCCTTATACTCCGCCTGCATCTGTTTATAATTTTCACTCAACCACTGAAGCACAAGATCTGTCAATTCTTTTGCTTCGTAATTTTTATGTATTACCTTAGGGCTTTGATAAAATGTTACCTGGAATTTCACTTCATCCTTTAATAACACAGGACGTATTTTAATTTTCTCCCCTAGTGCTTCCTCGGCTTTTCTGGCATTGCTGATCACCATCATACCAAGTTCTTTTGTAAATGCTTCCTTTAAAATTTCATATATTTTCATTGGTTATATCGTTTACCTTTCCTATATCTATAATCATTAACTACATTTTATCCTTTGACTTAAAGAAATGCAATATCTTTGGGGACGTTAACAAATATTTATTTCTGTTCATAATAGATAATCTGTAACCATTCAGTACAGGTGTCAGCATTTACTGCTGACACCGTAAGAAAATGTAAATTTTACAAATCCTTTTTTTCCATGCCATGTCCACTGGCCCAGCGTCTGTTTCCATCCGGAATAATTCCAATATGTTTTGGTTTATTTTTCTTCATATTTTGTACCATACTTTCTAGATATTTTCTCTCTTTCAGCCTTGCCCAAAATCTCACAATTTAAACAAATATGTGACAAAGGGGACACTCCTTGTGACAAAAGGAACGTCCCCATAGACTACAACCGCATTTTTAGAATTTCATAGTACAAAATCATTTCCACCAATTCATATAATACCATGTCAAACGCTTCACAGTTTCCGGTTTCCGCGGAAATCCCCTGACTTTCCTTTTCCTCTTTAAGCTCCTTCTGCATCTCCTCAAATATACCATCACTGTATCTTTGCAGCATAAGTTTATCCGGATATTCATCATACAAAATACTACCTTCATAATCCAACTTTTCACACAAACATTTCGCCTTCTTTTGAATGCGCCTTGCCATCTTGGGGTACATGTCCTGCACCCACTGCCATTGTTTTCCGTCTTCTTCCCATTCTTCGTCTGACATTGGCATTTGCATTGGGTAGTACCCATACATATCATCTCCTTGAGCTTGTGCATACATTCCCCCCTGCCAGTATGGATTCCTATGTGGCGGAATTCCCGGTCCCTTAGGAGGGTAACCTCCCGGTGGTGGATATCTCCCTGGTGGTGGCGGTGGACATCCCATCATACCACATGGCATGGGAGGGAACATCTGGTAAAAAGGCTGTGGTCCACACAAAAAGCCATTGCATCTTCTTCTACTCATGAAACTCTCCTTTAAAGTTTAGAGTTTATCATATTCACTATAAATCTATGCTGAATAAATTCGTGGTATTACACTTTTATTTTGTGTCTGTTCCGAGCCACGGAACAGTCACTTTATTTTCTAAAAGCTTTCATTTAGTATTGGGGTTGCCATATAAATTGTGGTGGTATTGTTCTCCTTATCTTCCGTAATTGCCATAGTTACATTTACCTTTTTCCCTCCCACTTTAATTTTATCTGACAAATCTTTGGTGTATCCATAAACCACATACATTTCTTCCCGTTCTTCCATAACACAGTTTGCATTTAACGCATCTAAGAAATCAAGAGCCAGTAAATCTTTCTGGGGCGTGGTAAGTATTCCTTGGTAGCATCCTGTTTGTGACAATAATACCTGGGAATTTCTGCACTGTCTTTTATACCACTTTTCCAACGCTTTTTTACATTCAAAGGATTCTTTTGTCTTTTGACTTGCCATGGTATCCTTTTGAATGAGCATTGTGGTAATATACTGAACCTTTTCCTGGTTCACAACTCTGTTTTTTACAGTGAGTGTCAGTTCCCCTGCTTTTCCATTGTAATAATATTTTGTGTCATCTCCCTGACTACCTTGTTCCCTGGATATCGTGTAGTTATCCACAATAGAAAAATGATTTCCTAAAGATATCAACAATTTCTGTTGCTCTTTTGTAGATAAATATCCTCCTCTATATTGCCCATAAGCGGTAATCCTGCACTCTTCCTGACTTAAGCACATATTTTCATGGGCAAAGGCCTCAACTGCACTGCTACTATAATCTTTCTTACTATGACGAATGGAGAGCACCATGATACATATCCAGAAAATCACCACTCCCACATAATATATTTTTCTCTGTCTCTTCAACGAAAAAAACCTCCTATCTGCTACTAAAATTCATAACCAACTTATTTCTAATTAGTTACAAGTTTTTCCAGATAGAAGGTTTTTTATACATTATTTGTAACTGTTCAGAGCTACGGAACACCATTATTTCAATGTATTAATTCTGGCAATAGCACGCTGAAGGGCTGTTTCGGCTCTTGCTATATCTGTGCTATTATCCTTAGTTTTCATGCGCTCTTGGGCTCTTTCCTGGGCTGCTCTTGCTCTGTCTAAATCAATTTCATCCGGCCACTCTGCCACTTCTGCCATAACCGTTACCTTCTCTGGCAGAATTTGAACAAATCCCGAATGTAGTGCAGCAATTTTCATCTCTGCATTTTCTGTGATTGCCATAACTCCCGGTGCTAAGATACAAGTCAGGGGGATGTGTCTTGGGTAGATACCAATTTCTCCCTCTGTCGTGGTAAGCTCCACCATAGAAACCTCTCCCTCGTAGAAGATTCTGTCAGGACAAATCACCTGTAATTTCATTGTGTCTGCCATACCATCACCCCTTACTTCACACGGGCAAGTACGTCGTCAATATTTCCTGCATTTAAGAAACAGCTTTCTGGAATCTCATCATATTTCCCTTCCAGAATTTCCTTAAAGCCCTGAATAGTTTCCGAAACAGGTACATAACGTCCTTCCAATCCGGTAAACTGTCCGGCAACAAAGAATGGCTGAGATAAGAATCTTTGCACCTTTCTGGCACGGGATACTACCAACTTATCATCTTCTGAAAGTTCGTCCATACCTAAGATTGCAATAATATCCTGAAGTTCTTTGTATCTTTGCAGGATTTCCTGAACTCCACGGGCAACCTTGTAATGTTCTTCCCCTACAATTCTTGGATCAAGAATTCTTGATGTAGATTCCAACGGATCTACCGCTGGATAAATACCAAGCTCTACGATAGAACGGGATAATACGGTAGTTGCATCCAAATGGGCAAAGGTTGTAGCTGGCGCTGGGTCAGTTAAGTCATCGGCTGGCACATAGACTGCCTGTACTGAGGTGATAGAACCATTCTTTGTAGAAGTGATTCGTTCCTGCAACGCACCCATTTCTGTCTGTAGTGTTGGCTGATAACCTACTGCTGAAGGCATACGTCCTAAAAGCGCTGAAACCTCAGAACCTGCCTGTGTGAATCGGAAAATATTGTCAATGAATAACAATACGTCCTTTCCACCTTTGTCACGGAAATATTCTGCCATGGTAAGTCCAGTTAAACCTACTCTCATTCTAGCTCCTGGTGGTTCGTTCATCTGTCCAAAAACCATGGTAGTTTTGTTGATAACTCCTGATTCCTTCATTTCATAATAAAGATCATTTCCCTCACGGGTTCTCTCACCTACACCGGTAAATACAGAGTAACCACCGTGCTCTGTTGCAATATTACGAATTAGTTCCTGAATCAATACGGTTTTACCTACACCGGCTCCACCAAACAGACCAATCTTTCCACCTTTCTGATAAGGGCATAAAAGGTCTACTACCTTGATTCCTGTCTCTAATATCTCTGTTGTTGTTGACTGCTCCTCAAATGCTGGAGCCTTTCTATGAATTGGAGAGTATTCCACATCCCTTGGTTCCTCTCCATTATCGATTGGCTTTCCTAATACATTAAAGATTCTTCCCAGGGTATTTTCACCTACCGGAACGGTAATTGGTGCACCGGTGGCTACTGCCTCCATACCTCTTACCAATCCATCTGTTGGTCCCATGGCAATACATCTTACTGTATCGTCTCCCAAATGTTGTGATACTTCTACCACAAGCACATCATTATTCTTCTGTGTAATTTCAATAGCTTCATTAATTTCCGGAAGCTTTCCTGTGCTAAATTTAATATCAAGTACCGCACCAACAATCTGGGTGAGTTTTCCTATATTTTTCTCTGACATTCCCTCACTCCTCCTAGCTGATTGCTTCGGCACCGGCTATAATCTCAGTTAATTCCTGAGTAATAGAGCCCTGTCGTGCCCTGTTATATAACAATGATAAATTATCTATCATCTCTTCTGCATTGCTGGTTGCAGAATCCATTGCCTGCATTCTGGCACCGTTTTCACTGGCTACCGCCTGCATCAAAGCGCCATATACAATACTGGTAATATATTTGGGGATAATCATGTCCAATGCTTCTTCTTCCTCTGGTTCATAATTCATAGGCACATGATCTCTTTCCATTGCATCTTTGTCCATCTCTACCGGCAACAATTTAATCCTTCTAGGCTCATGACTTACCGTATTCTTAAAGAAAGTATAAGCAAGATAAATTTCCTTGATTTCACCTTTTTCAAAAGCATCTAATAAATCTTTACTGATGACACCTGCATCCGTATACTCTGGGTTCTCCACAATATCTGAGTAATCTTTGCTAATTTCATAGCCTTTTCGCTGTAAGGCATCTCTTCCTTTACTTCCCACAGTGTAAAGTACAAGCTGTTTTTTTGGAATCTCAAAGCCGGTCACCAGCTTGATAATATTGCTATTGTAACCTCCTGCTAAGCCTCGATTGGATGTGATTACCACAATAGCTGTCTTACCTTCTTCCTTTACCTGTAAATAAGGGTGATTTATATTACCTGATTTTGCAAGCATGGCATGAACTGTTTCATACATAAAATCAAAATACGGTTTGGACTGTTCTGCCTTTGCCCTGGCTTTCTGCAACTTAACAGTAGAGGTCAGCTTCATGGCTTTTGTAATCTGCTGCGTACTCTGAATACTGCTTTTTCGTCTTTTGATATCTCTCATGGATGCCACAATCATCACCCTCCCTTACTTAAAGTCTGCCTTAAACTCTTCGATGGCTTTTATCAATGCCTGTTCATTTTCTGCTGACAGTTCCTTTGTATCACGAATCTGACCAGGAATTTCAGGATACTTTGTATCTACAAATTCAAAGAATTCACTTTCAAATCTACCGATTTCTGTCACTGGAACATCCAGTAGGTACTTCTTTGTGGTAGCGTAGATAATCATTACCTGATACTCTACTGGCATTGGTTTATACTGTGGCTGTTTTAGCATTTCCTTGATTCTTTCACCCTGTGCCAAACGTTCTTTGGTATCATCATCAAGCTCGGAACCAAACTGTGCAAAGGCTGCTAATTCTCTATACTGAGCTAATTCCACACGAATTGGTCCAGCAATCTTTTTCATTGCCTTAATCTGTGCAGCTCCTCCAACTCTTGATACAGAAAGACCTGCATTTACGGCTGGACGGAAACCAGAATTAAACATTTCAGTTTCCAAATAAATCTGACCATCTGTAATAGAGATTACATTCGTTGGAATATACGCCGATACGTCTCCTGCCTGGGTTTCAATAATTGGAAGCGCCGTCAAGGAACCTCCTCCTAATTCATCCGAAAGTCTTGCTGCTCTCTCTAACAATCTTGAATGTAAATAGAATACATCACCTGGGTATGCTTCACGTCCTGGTGGTCTACGAAGCAGCAAGGAGAGTGTACGGTATGCGGTAGCATGCTTTGACAAATCATCATAGATGATCAGTACATCCTCTCCATTTTCCATCCATTCCTCACCCATAGCACATCCTGCGTATGGTGCAATATACTGCAACGGTGCAAGTTCGCTGGCTGTAGAGGCAACTACTGTAGTATATGCCATGGCACCGTATTCTTCTAATGTTTTTACAATGGTTGCAACCGTGGAAGATTTCTGGCCGATAGCAACATAGATACATTTTACATTTTGACCTTTCTGGTTAATAATAGTATCTAACGCTATGGCTGTCTTACCTGTCTGACGGTCACCAATAATCAACTCTCTTTGTCCACGTCCAATCGGAACCATGGAATCAATTGCTTTGATACCTGTCTGTAAAGGGGTATCCACTGATTTTCTGGAAATAACTCCAGATGCCACTCTTTCTATCTGGCGGGACTTATCTGTCTCGATTGGTCCTTTTCCGTCAATGGGCTGACCTAATGCGTTTACAACTCGCCCTAAAAGTGCATCTCCACATGGTACCTCAACAACTCGTCCAGTGGTTTTTACAATATCTCCTTCGTTAATGTTTCTGGAATCTCCTAATAATACGGCACCTACATTATCCTCTTCAAGGTTTAGCACCATACCATATACTTCCCCCGGAAATTCCAAAAGTTCCCCCTGCATTGCTTTTTCAAGTCCATGTACTCTGGCGATTCCATCCGCTACCTGAATAACGGTGCCTACGTCAGAGACCTCCAATTTAGAGGCATATTTTTTTATCTGTTCCTTAATTACAGAACTAATTTCTTCTGGCTTTAAATTCATGGAATTTAGCACCTTCTTTCTTCATAATACTTATGCTAACTGGATTTTTAATAAATCGCTTTTCAAATCCGATAACTGGTTTTTTATGCTACTGTCCACCACTCTGTCTCCAATACGGATAACCATACCACCAATCAGAGTAGCATCCACATTGTAATTCATTTCCATTGTCTCATATGATGTTATGGAAATCAGCTTATCTGTCAAAGCTTTTTTCTGGTATTCTTTTAGTTCCACTGCACTGCTTACATACACCACACCAATTTTTTTGTGCTCCTTCACTCTGGCAGTGAAATATCCCAGGATTTTAAAGATTTCTTTAAATCTTCCCTTTGCGATAATTATGTTGAGAAATCCTGTCAGTTCATCGCTTACTCTGCCCTTAAGGATGTTCTCCATAATGTCCATTTTTTCTTCTTTTCCAATTTTAGGGTGCGTCATCAGCTTACATAAGTCCTCATGTCTCGTTAAAATCTGCTGCAACATTTGTACCTCTTCGAAAAGAAGTTCTAATTTATTCTCTTCTACTGCAAGCTCAAATAATGACTCCCCATAGGTTTTTGCTGCTAGCTTAGCCATGTCTTATCACCCATTTCCTTAATGGTCTCTTCAATCAGAGAATCCTGTATTGATGTATCCATAGATGCCACCACCACCTTGCCTGCCATAGCAGCCGCAATGGTTATCATTTCCTTCTTCATATCATCCGCAACACGTTTCTTTTCTAGTTCAGCTTCCTTCTTTGCCTGTGCAATGATTCTTGCTGCTTCTTCCTTTGCTTCCTCAATGATTTTTGCCTCATTTTTGGTCGCTTTTTTACGTGCACTGCTTAGGATTTCTTCTGCTTCTTTGTCAACTTTATCCAGTTTTCTCTGATATTCCTGTTTTAGTGCAAAAGCATCTTCCTTATCCTGTTGTGCTGAATCAAGATCCGACCTGATTCTCTCCTCACGGGATTTTAGGAAATTCCTTACAGGATTAAAAAATAGGTAAGACGCTACAATGCACAAAATACAAACATTTACAACTGTGTAAACACTGTCTGTTAATAATTGTAAATCCAAATCAAATAAACGTTCCAAGGTCCGGCCTCCTTTCGGCTTTTATCGTCATTCTTTCTACCATATATCTTATGGTAATAAAGGCTTTACGAATAAAAGTAAGAAGGCAATCAACAAACCGTAAAGACCTGTTGTCTCGGCTACCGCCTGTCCCAAAAGCATGGTAGAAGTAATATCTGATTTTGCTCCTGGATTTCTACCTACCGCACCTGCTGCATGACCTGCTGCGATACCCTGGCCAATACCAGGACCAATACCTGCGATAACTGCCAAACCTGCACCAATTGCTGAACATGCTAAAATTAAATCATTTCCTGTAATCATATTAACTTCCTCCTGTTATTTATTACTATTTTGTGTTGATGGTAAAACCACCTGTTTTCTGTTTCCAAATCAGACAAAGCTTATTCATCCGACAACTTATCGTTGACATATGTCATTGTGAGCATACAAAATACATACGTCTGAATTGCTCCGGCAAACAAGTCAAAATAAATGTGTAACACTGCCGGAAATCCAAATCTGCAAAATACCGGAATCAGGCTGTATACCAGCGACATCATTACCGTACCAGACAATACATTACCAAACAAACGCAGTGACAGTGAAATTGGAACTGCGATTTCACCAATCAGGTTCACCGGCAAGAATAATGGTATAGGATCTAACAATGCCTTAGCTGCCCCTAATTTGTTATGTTTAATATTGTTGTACTGGATAATCAAAAATGACATAACACCCAACGGAAATGTTACCCCGTAGTCTGCAGTTGGTGGTCTGAGTCCAAAGACCCCGGAAATATTGCTAATCAAAATTAAAATAAAAATACTTCCGATATAGTTGGCAAACTTACCTGCATTTTTACCCATGCTGCCCTTTACCATGTTGTCTAGCATATCTACGATAATTTCTGCCACATTCTGTAGTCCCTTAGGCACCTGTTGTGGATTCTTCATACGCTTTCGAACTGCCAGGAAAAAAATAATCAAAAACACATCTACAATCAAGATGCTCACGTGGGTTGTTGTAATCCAAAGTTCCTGCCCGAAAAGCTTATAAGGAATTAGACCCTTAATCATAAATCCCATATTGCTACCAGTAACTGCCATACCTGCTGTACTTACCAACTCCATCCGCTTACCTCCTTTACTATAGAATCAGAATTTCTTCTGTATCCGGCATTACGCCTATCTATGTGTATCTTTTAACTTTTAGCTAAAAGCTACCCCCTTTGTAAAACTTTGTGGGTATATGGCTGCATCCAGGCTCCTGCCTTCAATCCAAACAATCCCACAAAACACATAAGTATACTCATTGTTCCCATATCCATATAAATCATAATCCACAAAACCACAAAAATTGCCAGTGTCCTTGTGGCATAGGAAACAACCATTTTGGACTGTGCCTGTTTTTCTCCACAGTCTAACAATACTGTCAAAGACCTTTGAATATGTACCGCTCTCCAGACAGATAACATAATCCCGATACATAATCCCAATAAAAACATGCTTTTTTCATCCACCCACCAGATTCCAAGAAATGCCACCACAATTCCAAAGAAAATTGTCCCCAGAATGAGTTCTTTTAATACATTATCATCTTCGTTCATGTTTTTCCTTCTCCTCCTCTTCATACACTGCCTTCATAGTGATATAAACATTGCGAAAACCAGCCAATGCCCCCAAAAGAAACAGTGGAATCACAAAATATGTGTGGAATTTTCTGTCAATAACCACACCCAAAAAGGTACATAAACAAATTGGGACTAGCATGTGTATGGAAATCTGCGTGATTAACGCTAACGATTTATAGACACTTTTCTTATACCTCATGCCTGCTCCTTTCAATGGCAGCAGAAACGTTTTCCATCCAAAACTTTTCTTACCCCTGATATCATATATAGCTTCCCAAAATTTTCTTTTTTATTATAACATTTTTTTCTCAAAAGTCCATAGATTTTATATAATTTTTACAAAAAAACCTCTGACATAACAATTCATTTGTTCATTATGGTAACCTTTTTCTACTATATCACGATAATTTTCATTTCCATAGTGGCAAAAAAATCCCAAAAGCTCATTATATTTCTCCAGTGTTTTTTTCACCTTCTCACATACAGCAATATATCCTTTCTGATATGCTTCTTTCGCCGAAACCTTATGAAATGTGGCAACACCATCCTTGCTCCCATTTTCATAAAAATGGCAAATACAGTAGATAACAGCCTCCATAAGACTTCTGGCTCTCTCATAGGTAACCGAGGTGCTCTAAAGACCCCTGACACCCCCCATCAAAACTCTCCCGCATATAGGAAATCAACTCATCATCCGTAACCTCATCATAGATTCCTTCTGAAAATTCCAAATATAATTTTTCGTCCAAATGATAACCTCCTTTTGACTAATGTTTACGTATTATACTGCCCCTTAGATTCACTTACCAGTCTTGAAATTTTCAGGATTTTGTAGTAATATAAACACAGAAAAACGAGAGAAATTTTGTAAATCATACAAATTTCTCTCGTTTTTTGGTTATCTATTTGCTTTTTCTCTACTGTTGTAATAATTTTTCTACAGAAGCAAGCTTTACGCATAAAACAAAAATCTTTGTTGCTTCCACCATTTCTTCCGGTGTTGGGAAGGAAGGTGCAATACGAATGTTAGAATCCTGTGGATCTTTTCCATAAGGATAGGTTGCACCTGCACCGGTAAGAACCACTCCCAATTGCTTACACTTCTCAACAATAGCTTTTGCACATCCTGGCATGGCATCAAAGGAAACAAAATATCCACCTCTTGGTTTTACCCAGCTTCCAATTTCAAGTCCGGCAAGCTCAGAATCCAGAATTTCAAGTACTGCTTCAAATTTTGGACGAAGAATATCTCCGTGTTTTTTCATATGGTCCTTGAGTCCATCAATATTTTTGAAGAATCTCACATGACGAAGCTGATTGATTTTATCGTGTCCAATGGTCTGAACTGTCATCTGTTTTAAAATATAATCCATATTTTCCTTGGATGTAGCAATAGCTGACACACCAGAACCAGGGAATGTCACCTTTGAAGTTGATGCAAACATATAAACCATGTTTGGATTGCCCGCTTTTTCGCACTCTTCCAGGATATTAAGGATTTCATCCTGAACGTCATCATAAATATGATGAATACAATAAGCATTATCCCAGAAAATTCTAAAATCTTCTGCTTTTGGCTTTAAGTTTGCAAATCGTTTGATCACTTCGTCAGAATATGAAATACCTGTTGGGTTTGCGTATTTTGGCACACACCAGATTCCCTTTACCGCTGCATCATTGTTTACATATTCTTCTACCAAATCCATATCCGGTCCATCTTCCTTCAATGGAATATTAATCATCTCAATTCCAAATAATTCAGTAATTTTAAAGTGTCGGTCATATCCCGGTACCGGGCACAAAAATTTAACTTTGTCCAATTTGCACCATGGTGTGGAGCCATTTACTCCCAAAGTCATAGAGCGTGATATGGTATCATACATAATATTTAGACTGGAATTACCACATACAATCACGTTATCTTTCTCCACTTCCATCATGTCAGCCATCAACTGCCTGCATTCACCAATACCATCCAAATCACCATAATTTCTGGTATCATTGCCCAATATTGTATTCATATCCGATTCACTGTTGATACAGTCCAGCATAGGCATGGACAACATCAACTGGGAAACCCCTGGCTTTCCTCTGGCCATATTCATGGAAAGTCCCTTTGCCTCTTCTTCCTTGAATTGCTTCTCCAAACTCTCCTTTAATGTCAACAGTTCATCACGACTCATATTCTTGTATGCTTTCATAATTTAATCACTCCTACTTATGCTTGTGTAATTTGTAATCAACTTATTCTATCATTTATCTTCTTTGATTTCAATAGACTTCTTTTTACAGTGGGGAAATCATTAAAAATCAAAAGCCAAAGGTACCCTTTTCAATACCTTTGGCTTAGTTTTATATTTTAGGAAATGTAAGCTCTACCTTAAATAAATCACCGTCAATGCTTACATCAAAGGTTCCCCCCTGAATGGTGGTAAAGGTTTTTGCAATGGCAAGACCAAGTCCAGAGCCTTCCGTATTTCTGGAAGCATCACCTCTAACAAAACGGCTGGTCAACTGCTCCGGTGGAATATTCAGTTCCACTGCAGAAATATTTTTCATGGAGAAAGCTATGTGATTTTCTCTCTGGTTCAGCTCCACATACACCCTTGAATCTTCCATAGAGTATTTCAGTGCATTGATTAAAAGATTCTCTATGATACGATAAGTTCTCTGAGGGTCTACTCGCACCATACATTTTTCTTCTGATAAGTTCCAGCGGAAATGTAACCTGGCATTTTCGATTCGCTCTTCATTTTCCAGTCTTACCTGTTTTACTAAACTGACCAAATCTACATCTGCATAATTTAGCGTAATGTTATCCGAACTGGCCTTTGACACTTCGAATAAATCTTCTATTAAAACCTTTAATCTCTGGGATTTTTTATCCAAAGTCTGTATATACTCATTTCTCTGTTCTTCTGTAATATTTTCATCTTTTAGCAAATCCACATAGGTAATAATTGCTGTCAGGGGTGTTTTCAAATCATGAGACACATTGGTGATTAACTCCGTCTTCATGTTCTGACTTTTCACTTCCTCCTCTACTGCTTTGGAAAATCCTTTTTGTATACTGCCTAGGGACTGATGTAACGGTTCAAAAAATCCCATATGTTCCATACTTGGTTCTACATCCAGATTTCCTTCTGCCATGGAATCTGCCATGGATTTTACCTTTTTATAATGTTCTTCTTCTGTGCGCCCTCTTTTTAACAATATGATGTAAAGAACAATACTGTAACCCACAACTCCAAAAATACCCAAAAACCATCCCATAGCACAAAGCGCCATGACCACTGCATTTAACAAAACAATTTTTAAAATGTTTTGTTTTAATGGTCTGCTGATTTCATAGGTTGTCATGATTTTTAAAAATTCTTTTAGTTTATGGAACATCCATAAACATACCCTGACACAAATACTTTTCTCTGCCAGATTCTTAAAAGGATGAAGCAGATATGGCAATACGTTTGCCCAACCCCAATAGATATAAGCAAAAATCAGAAAGAAGATTAAAAAAGGGATTCCATAACCTGCCTGTGGGATTCCTGTTATTACACAAGGCAAATCTTCTAATAATTCCTGAAAAATCCAGAAGGGTTCCTCCCCAAACAGTATTATCACACCTACAGAACCTGCAACAACCACCACCTCTGCTGGCATCTGAAATATAAACTGATTCTTTAGATTTAATGGTGAAATATTCTGTAAAATCAGTGCCAGGATTCCCACAAGGATAATACTTACAAGCACAAACAACATACTATCCTCTCTTAGTTTATCAAAATCCGGGGAATTTACTCCACCCTCCACCAAGCGAAATCCTATGACTGCCTTTACGTTTTTTAACACTGGAAAGTCTATTTCCTGACTGGTAGAAGTTATAAGACCAGAATTTTGCACTTCCTCACTTGTTATCTCTTCATCATATTCGTCCCCTGATTCAGAAGTGATTTCAAAGTCATCCTCTTCTCTTCCTTCCATTAAAGTGTAGTATTCAATTCTGTCTATCATATATTCATACAAGGGCTTTAACTTCATATTGGTCAGATAATTGCCAATATTATCAGACTCCACATTTCCATAAGTCCTTACATGAAGTTTTCCATTGGCATCATAATTTACCACAAGAAAACCGGCATACTCCTTTAGAAGTTCCTTTCTATGAGCCTTATCTTCAATGTTCTCTAACTGATCCACACCTGTGGAAACTCCCAAAGCTTTATCTTCTACATAGGTACTGGTACTGTATTCTTTGTCATTGACATTCTCAAGGGTAAAATCACATTCATAAACGGAATACAGCACATTCATATACTCTTTGGCAACATTGTCATATTGCTTTTTTACCTCTTGATTTGCCTCTTGATATCCCTTATGTTCTCCCAACAAAAATTCTTTGTAGCTTTTATTGTTGTACATATATTGTAGTTTATAGTCCAGATAATATATGTTGGAAAGCAAGGACATCTTGCCTTCATCCTTTAGCTTATCCAGTGACAGCTTATCATTTTTTTGTTCCTGGTACTCCTTCTCGTACTGTTTACTAATTTTTTGTTTTTCCTGCACAATGTTTAACCCGGTAAATAAGGTTGCCCCTGCCATAATGCCTGTAAGCATACATATCAATAAGACTCCCAGCCAGGTTTTTGACTTTCTATTTGTTTTTTCTGATATTATATTAGATTCCATATTTTTATTGTTTCTCCATTTTGTAGCCAACGCCCCACACCACCTTTAAATATTTTGGTTCCTTTGGATTCACTTCTATTTTTTCACGAATATTTCTCACATGAACCATAATCGTGTCTGAATTTACAGCCTTTTCGTTCCAGATACGTTCATAAATCTCATCTGCCGAAAACACTCTCCCAGGATGTTTCATTAAGAGTAACAGTATTTTAAATTCCATTGGTGTAATTTTTACCAACTCACCGTCCACCTTTAATTCTACCGTTTCTTCATTTAATTCCAATCCGCCCAGGATATGAACCTTTCCATTGTCCTCCTGCTTTTTCTCTGCCATATCCAGAAATCTCTTATATCTTCTCAGATGAGAATTTACTCTTGCAATCAATTCTAAGGGAGTAAATGGTTTCGTTACATAATCGTCTGCTCCCATATTCAGTCCCATAATTTTATCTACCTCTTCCGATTTTGCAGATAACATGATTACTGGAAAATCGTGATGATGTCTTAGCTCCATCACCATATGTATCCCATCCATTCTCGGCATCATCACATCCACAATTGCCAGATGGATTTCCTCTTTTCCGATGACCTCTAAGCCCTCCACACCGTCTGCGGCTTTGCTTACCTTATATCCCTGATTCTTTAAGAAAATTTCTATTCCATCCCGGATTTCCTTGTCATCTTCTACAACTAGTACATGATATTTTTCCATCACTTACACTCCTAAATTTATTTGTATCTGTTTTGTACCTTCCAGATACCAACTTTTTGACCTTTTATCAGCCTTACTACCTTATCACATCCTTTTCCTTCACTCAAGTTTCTGTGATAAATATATCTGTGATTTCTAAATATAAAATGTAGGAATTTCTAAAAACTTTCTAAAGATTTTTTGTAAAATCGTATCTGTTCCGAACTACTGAACAGATACGTAAAATCTATATTTTCTTACGGTGTCAGCAGTAAATGCTGACACCTGTACTGAATAGTTACAGAATTTTCAAATCAAAACAACACTTTACATCTTTCCTTCACCTGGGCTATACTAAATAAGAAAGATTTGGTTCTTGTATAAAATATAAAACCGAAAGGAAGCGAAACCCATGGGACGGTATTTAAATCCAAGAAACACTGTGTTCAAAGAAAAACTTGCCTCCGAAATCTATATTGATAAATCCAAGCTCATTGATGAATTAAATAAACATGTCTGTCGGGACAAAAAATTCATTGCCAATACCAGACCCAGACGTTTTGGAAAATCCATGAATCTGCAGATGATTGCCGCCTACTACAATCTGGCTCAGGATTCCCATGCTTTATTTGAAGGTTCTGAAATCAGTAAATGTAAAAGCTACGAAACATACATCAACAAATTTGATGTATTGTGGCTGGATGTCTTAAGCCTCATTGATGAAGCACAGGGGAATGATAATATAATTCCTATTGTGCAAAAAGTTCTTGTAGATGACATCAAAGAAACCTATGGAGAATATGTAAAAGAAAACAGTACTACGGTAGTGAAAGCATTATATGATATTTATACTGCTACCGGAAAACAGTTTGTCATCCTTATGGATGAATGGGATGCCATTTTTCGTAAATATAAAGATAAGACTGCTCTGCACGCAGAGTACGTAGAATTTTTAAGGACTTTATTCAAAGGAAAGATGGCAGATGAGGTGGTAGCCCTGGCTTATATTACCGGCATTCTTCCCATCAAAAAATATGGTACCGAATCAGCTTTAAATAACTTTCAGGAATCCACCATGTTAAACTCTGGATTCTTGTCCCCCTATGTGGGTTTCACCAAAGTGGACACTGAGATGCTCTGCAGCAGGTATGGACTGGATTTTTCTGACATTCAGAAATGGTATGACGGTTATCTTCTCAATGGGTTTCATGTATTTAATCCCAATTCCATTGTACTTGCCTGCGAAAACGGAGTGATTGATAACTACTGGACCCAGACAGAAACCTTCGAGGCCTTAAGGGATTATATTACCAGAGATTTTCAGGGATTGCGTGAAGATGTCACCTCACTTTTGGCTGGAAATCGCATTGCGGTCAGAACCACATCCTTCAAAAATGATTTTCTAAACATCAACAGCAAAGACGATGTTCTCACTCTTTTGATACATTTAGGATATCTGACCTACGACCTTAAAACAAAAGAAGCCTATATTCCCAACTATGAAGTCAGAGATAACTATGTGGATGCCATTTTAGATACTCCATGGACTGGGGTAAAGAATGCTTTAAGGGAATCCCGTGACTTACTTTCTGCCACCCTTTCTATAGATTCCGAGACTGTGGCAAACATCTTGGAAAAAGCCCATGAAGGAACCTGTTCTATGATAAAATACAATGATGAAAACTCCCTTGCCTGTGCCCTGTCCATTGCCTACTATTCTGCAAGGGATGAATACCTTATGACCCGGGAGCTTGCTACCGGCAAAGGTTTTGCAGACATTGTGCTCCTTCCCCGCAAGAATGTAAACAAGCCCGCTATCATTGTGGAATTGAAATACAAGAAAAGTGCCCAGGGTGCCATAGAGCAGATAAAGAAACGAAACTATCCGGCTTTCGTTGCCCAATATACCGGGGAAATACTTTTGGTGGGAGTAAATTATGAGAGTGACAGTAAGTCAGAAAATTATAAGAAACATAGCTGTGTGATTGAGGAATATAAGATGGAATAATGTTGCAAAGCAGGAGGTCTATACCGAGTGGTATAGACCTCCTGCTTTCAAATTTACAATAAGAATAAAAGAAGTACCAATTCTATCACACTGCCCACCAACAAAAGCATATTTTTTTCTGAATATGCTTTCCAGGTATATAATAATTGAAACCCAAAATATTGGAGAATCGATAGCACTGCACAAAGCTCTCTTGCGTTCATGTACAGTAAAGAATACACCATAATCATCAGAAAAACCACAGATAATATATTAGTAAGCCTTACATCTATAACTGTATCGATTTCCTCATTCTCTATCAGCTTTTCATAAATTTTCCACGTTATTTTACTATATTCACGAGAAAACGAAATCCAGGCAATTCCCAGAATAAAATACATGATACTTGTCCAATGAAGAAAACCACACAAAATCCCAACTGCATTCATCACTAACAATAAGAGCATTACCTAACCGTTACTGAAAACTTATAAAAACTTATAAACTTTTATGTTTCATTCCTACTTCAACGTGTATGCTTTTGATTTGTATTTCTACAAC